>JAATVN010000166.1 GCA_014523595.1 Nitrososphaerales archaeon TH5888
TTCCCACCACCCTTTCCATTGTCCGACACTGCCATAAGGTGACTCGTCAATGATAATGGAGACGAGGTGATTGAAAGTAGAGTTAATAATGTCAAAAGAACAAAGAAAAAATTCGGCCCTTTGTAAAGGTTCATATTTTATTCGTTTCTCAAGGTTATTTGAAAGTTTCTAAATGTTTATTTGGTTCAAAATCTGACGAAAGATTAGTATTCCTTCTTGAGCAATCCTTGTAGAATGGAAAAAATGGTAGAATTTTGATAGAATTCTTTAAAGAGTATTAGAAGTTCTAATATGGACCCATCTGAAAAATCAGATCAGTCCTTCCGCCCACCATATTTTGAGCACAATTTTCAATATTATGAAAATAAGGAATCCATTTCAAAATATGTCAGATTGAGGATATTACCTAATTTTCTAGATCATAAAGGATGCAGCTTTTATCCTCAAACTGGACGAATAGTAAATGATACGAGCGTAACTCAAAAACAGTTACCAAACTTATTAACAATTTAGTAGAAGTTGATGAAAAAGAAAAAGATCGTTCTACATACTCTTTCTTACAATGGTTTGTAAGTGAACAAATAGAAGAAGAGATATTTTGGAGGTATCTTAATCCTCTTTTAAAGATAAATTTGTCCTTCATCTCTCCGAGTTCATTACTTAATTTAATATCAGGAGATGTTTGCAATAGAAATCATATAATGCATTTTTGGCTCAGAAAGTAAAAATTCATTTATTTAGTAGTGCACTAACTGCGTTTAATTCCTCTTTGGAAATATCATCCCACTTAAGTTTTTTGCTTGCTTCTTCTGCAGTGCTACCTAACTTCATTCGTTTAGTATCATTACTTAAGAGATCAATAATTGTACTAGTCATCTGATCCTTATCACCAATATTTAATTTAATGATTCCATCATTAACGAAGTCATATACCGATAAATTATAACATACAACTGGTAATCTGCAGGCCATAGCTTCGGTAAGTGTTATACCCCAGGATTCCTGGTAGCTAGGATAGATAAATATCTTTGACGATTTAAGGAACGCAATTTTCTCTATGTCAGGAACATATCCGGTTAATAATATGTTTTTGTCTAATTGCTTTCTAGTAATTGCGCCTTGAAGACTGCTGAACTCTTCTCCCTGACCAATAATCACTAGTCTGCTTTCAGGAAAATATTTCAATACTTTCTCCCAAATATCGAGTAAATCGTAAACGCCTTTTGTCTTGACCAACCTGGCACAAAAAGAAGCTTCGTATTCCTTTGCATTGACTTTTACTGAATTAATTAATTCGTGCTCCACTCCATTTCTCATAATAGTAATTCTATTGGGCTCAAATCCTTCGCGTATCAAAAACTCTTTTGTTTCACTGTTAATTGCAAAAATAATATCTGCTGATCTCTTGCACAAAAAAAGTCCTAACTTTTCGTACAATAACATTAAATTTCCACGTAAGCCTGCATTATCTGATCCATAAGGTTCCAATACACCATGGTTATAAACGACTAATTTGGACTTGTACCTTCTGCGTAGCATGACGGCCGGAAGCACATCATATAAAAAATGCGATGCAGTTATTATTAAATCAGGTCCATCTTTGGGCCGAATAAATACACTTCTAATAATGCGAGTAATATAAGAAATCGTAAGTTTAAGTAAGCTTTTAATTTCTTCATCATCTTCTGCTGAAGTGAAATAAAATAAATCAACATCGGGTAACATCTCCTTTGTTGCTTGATAAGATAGCTTTGGCGTAAGAAGAGAGATCTTGTGTTGTAAGCTCCAATCCTTTAGTACACGTAACATATGGTACTCTCCTCCAGTTACCAGGTTTTTTGAGTACCAACCATTAACTAGAACTAAAAAATTAGCCATCAACTCGTTTGCACACAATTGCCATAAAACCTTTATTTAAAGACAAATATGTTCATCGCTAATTTTTTGACTAGAGCGACTATATTTTAGGATCTGACATTGACGTGGCGATCTTTATACTTCTTATACGAGATGAGAGGAGATTAAAGCTTGAACACGTAAGCATGAAATTGATATGTTTTAGTGGAGTATTGTCAAGCCAGTACAGCATCAGTTATCTAATGTAATGTGATTTAAAAATAAAACTAATAGCCAAGTTAAAATTACAGAAAGAAGCATTTATAGCTTGGATATTATGCCTAATACTTTGAGTCCAATTTTAGTATCAATATCAGAGTAGAAACCACTGACCTGTAACGGTATAGAATTCCAGTATTCGGATGCATCTGTATCCTCTTTTAGAGACAATTTTGTTCCGAATCCCTCCGGGCCCATGTCAATCTTTTCCAATTAAATCGATTGATTCTAGACAATACCCAATGCTACCAGTGGCAATCGGACCCTAAAATTCTACACTATTCACACCGCATGGGCACCTCTTTTAGTTCTGTTATTGGCTTTGGCAGCTTAGAGCGTGGGTTGTCTAGTCTGTCTCATTAGAAGGTTGAGCAGTAGTAGTATTAGACATAGTACTTTGATTAGAAGGTAGAGAAGTAGTATTAGACAGAGTACTTTGGCTTTCACTTCCATTTTCGTTTTCAGGAGCGGATGTGGCATTATTATTTGTTACAGGATTCACAGTTATGGAGACCTTGGCAGTATTGCTAGTTGAACTTTCATCGCTAGTAGTAAATGTAAAGCTATCTGATCCTGTATACCCATTGATTGGGTTGTAAACAACCGATCCAGTATCTTCATCAAAGGGGCTTAGTGACCCATGATTGGGCGTAGTTCCTACCGAATACGTTAAGCTATCACCATCCTTATCAGTAGCATCAAGGGTTATGGGTACAGATGTATCAGTGTTTGTCGTAACTTCCTGTGATTTTGCAACCGGCGGGCTATTAATATGTGTTACAGGATTGACAGTTATGGAGACTTTGGCAGTATTGCTAGTTGAACTTTCATCATTAGCAGTAAATGTAAAGCTATCTGATCCTGCATATCCATCGATTGGGTTGTAAACAACCGATCCAGTATCTTCATCAAAGGGGCTTAGTGACCCATGATTGGGCGTAGTGCCTACCGAATAGGTTAAGCTATCATCTTCCTTATCAGTAGCATCAAGGGTTATGGGTACAGATGTATCTCTGTCTGTGGTAACCCTCTGTGATTTTGCAACCGGCGGAGTGTTTACTGCAGATTCTGTAACCGGCGGACTGCTTTCTGCATTTACTGTTACTGTCGTAATAGCAGTTGACTCTAAATCTCCGGCGCCAATCGCGGTTAATTCGAAACTAAGCGTAGTGCTATTTCCAACATCTTTGAATTGATCGTAGGTAGGAGCATCAAAAGTGGCCTTTGCCTTTCCAGAGTTTTTGATCTCTACTTTAGGACTTCCATCAATTTGCTTCCATTTGACGCTGGGGGGATTATCAGCATAAAAAGAGTCGCTACCATCTAACATCACACCTTTTTCTCCCGCTTCAACACTCTGAGGGGAACCTGCGTTTGCAATTGGTGGGGGACAACCGATATTGTCCATGATTGCGAGTGTTGTTATAGCAAAATCATTAAGATCAGTTAGACTCAGACTTCCGATCATATTCTGAACTTCGATTTCACTCATAAATGAATTGAGCGAATAACACGAGTTGGCATCGTTAGATGTCGATGTGTCGGATAAATCTTCTACTACTTGGTGAAGTGGAGGATCCAATTTGAGGGCCGGGTAAATACTGTTTACTTGGGTGATCAATCCTTGGGTGGCGTCAACTGGTGATTGTGTGTTCCACATAAAACTAGGGGGACTGGGATCCTTATTTTCAGAAGTATCAACGGCTCTCACTTGAAAGTCATGACTGCCTGGATCGCGCACCCCCGTATAGGTACAAATGTTAATTTTTTCACCGAATAAGTCTGACGATGTATGAGCTGACTTCCACGCTCCACTGTCTAATCGGCATTCATAGTGGCTTATCCCTACCAAGTCGGTACCGTTAAAGTCAAAATTAATATCAACAGACGGAGTCGTATCACCAGAGGTTATTGAACCCAACCAACCAACCGTTACGTTCCCTAGCATGGTTTCAGGAGGAGTGGTATCTCTAACAGTAATGACAAATTCATTCTTCCCAATGTTACCAGCCACGTCGTTTGCAGTACATTCCACTCTTGTCTGACCGAGAGCAAACATGGTGCCTGATTTCGGATTACAAACTGTAGCGAGATTTCCGTCGACACTGTCTGTCGCATTGGCCTCATAATTTACTATTCTGCCCTCAGGGCCGGTTGCTTCGGCGATGATGTCCTCAGGCACGGATACAATAGGTGGGGTGGTATCAATTGGTGAAGTCGTAGCCTCGACGCTTTCCAAAAATGATTTGGTATCTACGGACGATTTTGTAGTTGGTATGGTCACTATTACGGAGTCCACATGAACAGTAGGAAATAATACAGACGGAGCTAGAAACACGACAATGCTATAAGCAATAGACAAGACCGCGATAGTAGAAAATAGCTCTAAATTCATTGACAAAGCACCTCCGCCTCAGAGGCTCTAAAGTTGAAATTTAACATACAATCATGAGGTACTCATAGGCCTATTTAGGTAATTTGGGAGAATTATCTATTAACGACTTTAAAAGAAATCATAAGTTTGATGAAGCTTTATTCATCTACCCTTTGATATTGTTTACTACTGTATTCTTTTGATCGATAATGCAGCTACAATATTTTTAACCAGATGTCTTTCAACAGTAGTGAACTTAGGCATATACTAACTGAACTTTTTACTCAAATAAACATTATCGTGAATAATGATTGTATTCTCCTGTAAAAATAGGAGAGGAGACTTGAACTAATTATTGCGCTTAAGATTTAGACTTAATCACATAGCAGAAGATAAATTAAAGTCTCTGTAGCAATAGCGATCTGAATCAAAGAAATGAATCCTAGTAAAAAAGAAACATACAAAATATTGGAAAGATTCACAAGCCAAAAAGGTGGAATATTATTTATTCTCCACAAGTCCTTCAGTAGCGATAGTAAACCACCTGAAGAACAAAGCTCAGTAGTTAGAGATGACGAAAGGAAATCGGCGGTATTTGAAATTAACCTTGGCACTGCGGCTGGGCTGTCTATGCTATGTGAATGTGAGAAGGCTTTGGCAGATCAAGTGATGTCTTTAGATTTTCTCGACAGTGGCATTGAAGGTGATGTGATATGGTTTGGTGGTATGCTGGATAAGAGCGGATCTGAATATATTGGTTCTACATACGACGATGGACTTAAAAGTGCACCTGTGGAACAAAGTGAGTTAGTTCATAGGGTTAATCAAGCGATCGATAAATGTCTTGAATATGTGCTAAAGTCGGTAGAACCAGACAAGAAGGTCTATGTTGACGCTTCCGATAGAATGAGCGGATATGTTAAATTAACCAGGATTGGTGAGCATATTCGAGAAAAATATCCTGATTTATTCAGAGATAATACTAAATCTGAGTAAGGAATGTTGGCTCTCTGGTTGTTCACTCATATGATGAATTACTACTTCAAGGATTGATGAATTATCGAGTTAAGCTATTTCTTTTGCCATAACACGCTGTACAGAGAAAGCTTAGCTTAAAAGCATGATCTTAGTAAAAAATAACGTAATGAAGGATTAAACCATCAGATTTTTTCTGATGAAAAAATTTTTTTCCATCAAAACACATAATATTCAAGCGAATCCCTCCGGACATGATAAAATAGCACCACCACCTGCTTGTCATGAGTGCAAAAGTCTAGACAACATAAACTATTTTCGGCACTTACCATAACATTGATTGCACTTAGATAAATATAATGTTACACATAATAGGATAGGTCTAATCACTGAAAATAAACTCGACTAGTTTCCAATTGATCTATCTTACCATGAGCATCAACATGCTTATCTTTCCAAATTTTGAAACAACCGATTATGCCAACGCTCAATTTAGCGGAAATATGACTTCAAAGTGCAGTTCGGCAGGAGACTGTGTTACTGTAATATGTATTGATGATCAACCTTGTGAAACAATTAAGTCAAATTCAACCAATGGCACAGAACTTCGTGATTTCTTGGAAAATAAAACTAAAGTTACCTTAATTCCTCAAGAAATAGTTTGATATCATACTAAACAGCAATATTTCGCAAGTCAGACATGAAAGCGTTAAAAGGAATTTTTTCCTCTAATATAATGAGTGCCCATTTCCGACAACGACACTAAATCGACTTTGTCGAAATTCAATAAGAGGAAACTGATAGTAATAACAATAATAATTTCAGTTGCTGCAATTATAATTGGAATCTGGTTCTTTTTTATTGGTGAGCATAACTTTGAAAGCACTAACATTTTGCCACCAAATTGCTATATGATAAATGGAAAACAAATATGTCCCATCCCATGAAATTATTTTATATTTTATTGACCTAATGAGAATAACGCCAAGAGTCCAGATTGGTGGGACCCGCAGAATTTGACATCAGGTCCCGCCAGTCGCCATTGAACTATTTTATAATTTGTTGAGAATAACAGTTAGAAGAACTCATGTCTAGTGGACCATGGCCTCCATCAGCATGATCCGGTCCACCAGTTTAGTCTAATCATTTTATTTTTTGTTACCCATTATGTAAATAACATCTAACACCAATGTATGTTCCGCTGGTGGGGCTCAGGTCATTAAGGCTTTGCGCTCCACCCACCAGTTGTTTAATATTTATTTAAATTTTTAATGTTATTCTTTGCTAGTTACTTCAAATCCTTCAAACCCATTCATCACCATCGAATGGTCTTCTTTTTTGCAACAGTCGCAATGAAGTTTAAAGCAATCTCTACTCATCTTATGATTGCATTCCGTACATGTGCAAATGCTATCAGAAAAATCTATACTCTTATGATGACTATGGCTATAGACGTTCATTCATTTACGATCATTAATAACTGGAGAACAATATAATACGTCTTTCCAATATAGTTGTGCGTTCGTTCGGGTTTCTAAGATAACATAGATTCAAAGTGACGGATTATATGTCATAAAAACAATTTATGGTATGGACAAAATGAATGAGGATACTATCTTGCATTTTTACAGGATATTGGAAAATTCGCTTCTTGAAAGTGATATATCCAAAATAAATGAAAAAGATATAGATGCTTGGTCGCAATCGTTCAAGAAAGTTGTGAGAGAAAGTAGAGAAAAGAGTGGTAAGGGAGTATTCGTCCCTTTTTTAATGTGGAAGTTGGGCGAGATAAGCCTTGTTGAGGCAAGCAAATACCTAGTTAACAGAAAACAGGATGATTGCCGAGTTAGTTATGATCATAATAATGTTGAATATATACTCTGGGTGATGGCATTGATGTTTATGTCTTGGTCTGTTACAAATCTTAAACGAAAAACGGAAAACGGACATTGTCAGAATATCGATCATCCACATGGAGATACGAATCCCAGACTTTGTAAAGAAGGAACAATATTTCATCAAGAACTTTACAATGAATGTGTTAAAACTTTCAAAGATTTACTGATTCATTCAGATGCTCAACATCATTAATTCAAATTCAGTTTACTTTCAATAACTTTGATCAAATTACAA
>JAATVN010000024.1 GCA_014523595.1 Nitrososphaerales archaeon TH5888
ATTTACCATTTTTCGAATCATGGTTCCGCTCAATTCTTCTTTTGAATCTACTCCGTGGGGACAAGTTTTTTCGTTAGCGTAGGACATACACTTCTTGCAAAAATAAAAAGATGGAAAGATAACGGGTTTGATATCCAAATCAGGGTAATCGTTGAATATTTCTTGCGCTGCAAGTGGGTGATAGTAGTTGCCCACGCCTGCATGATCCCTACCTACTATGAAATGAGTACATCCAAAATTCTTCCGCATAATCGCATGATGAATAGCTTCGCGTGGACCCGCATATCTCATTGATGTATGGATTGTTGAAAACAATACCCTATTTTTGGGGAAATAATTCATGATTAGCGACTCGTACGTACTTATTATTAGACCATCAGTAAAATCACCTATCTTTTTTTTGCCTATTAGAGGATTGACAAACAATCCGTCGTATATGTTCAAAGCAGCCTTTTGTAACATTTCGTGAGCAACGTGAGGTACGTTTCTTGTTTGAAATCCTACAACAGTCTTCCAACCTCTCCTCATGATCTCTGAGCGGGTTTCTGATGGATGCATCCTAAACTTTTGGATTTCATCATATTCTTTCATTTGAAAAACTTCCATTTTTCCACCTACAAGGAATTCCTTCATTCTAACTAGTCGGTTCACACCAGGATGATCAGAATCGGTGGTACCGTACACTGCATTTGCGATATTATCTTTGTTGTATTCGTAGATTTCATCTATATGCATTCTACCAAATTTTTGGCCATCAGAACAAAGAACTACGTCCCCTAGGTCCTTCATTTTTGTTGCAACCTCCTTTTCAGCGTCAAGAATAATTGGGATGGTCCATGGAATACTATTACTCAATCGTCCTTCCTTAAGCACATTTAGAAAATCTTCTTGATTCATAAAACCCGCAAGAGGGCTGAAAACACCTGTAGCTATATTTTCAGCATCGTTTCTAATGTCAGAAGATACTTCGAAAGTCTTCAAATCATCATAATTTTTTTCAATGTATTTATTTATTAATTTACCACCGTGTGGTAAAATTAGATTATGTGACATTAGCAATCATTTACCTTCTTTCCAATGCAGACCGCATTCTTTGTGAGTATCTTTTTCCCACCACCATCTTCCAGCTCTAGGATCCTCGCCTTCCTTGATAGATCTCGTACAAGGTTCACAACCAATACTTGGATATCCTCGATCGTGTAGTTCATTATATGGAACTTTATTCTCATGAATATATTTCCAAATTTCATCATTAGTCCAGTCAGCCAGTGGATTTAGTTTAGTAATATTGTTGTTCAAGGTGTCAACTTCTATCTTCAATATCTTGTTTCTAGTTGTGGATTGTTCTCGGCGAAGCCCAGTAATCCAGCAATCGAATTGTTTAAGAGCTCTTTTCAATGGTTCAATCTTTCTAAAGTTGCAACAAAGTTTCCTGTTTTCCACACTTTCATACATTAAATTCATTCCCTTGTTTGCGACCATCTCTTCAATATCGCTTGCATTTGGGAAATACACGTCAACTTTAATATCATACTTTTTTCTTATCTTATCAATAAGATCATAAGTTTCCTGGTTAAGTCTACCAGTGTCCAAGGTAAATACTCTAGTAAGATTCCTGTTGATATTGCACATCATATCAATCAATACAACATCTTCAGCACCAAAGCTTGACGCCAGTACCATTTTATCCCCATATTTCTTAAATCCCCATTTTAGTATCTCAGGGGCAGGTTTTGATTCTAGTTCATTCGCTATGCTCCTTATTTCGCTCATCAAAGACTCCTGAGCCTTTTTTTCATCAGGATTTATCTGCATTACTTCTATTTTGAGAAAATTAGGCTTATAATCATATTCTTTTTATCGGTTTAATATGATAAAGATAACTAACTTAAATACAGTTGAGGAGTTTTTTATGCATTAGGAAGATTCATTATTAGTGTTGTATATGAGTGGTGTGTGGGGGCTTTAGTTTTTGACTCATGATTTTTGGCAGAATATATTCAAATATCAGAATCTAGGCTTTGATCCAATCGGTTGGATATCAAATTGCTCTAACGAAGTTGATTTTTTTTCTCTAGAGAAATCTTTTGAAAAGATAAAACATAATTCCTGGGCCGATTTGTCGTGGTTCGATTCATTCCAATATAGCGGAAAGACTCCCGACATAACACGCAGGATTTACAAAGTGAATGAATCAATATCGGAGGATTTGAAAAACAAGAAAATCATTTCACTAATGAGAATTCATAATGAAGTAGCAGAAGATGAGCAAAGTCTATCCCATCTGATGAGTAATTTTTATGGTAAAAAACCTCCTAAGCATCAGTTAAGAAGAGTAGTACTTTCTACCACATCGCAATATGAATCACAATTTGGACTTGTTGACTACATTGACACGCATAGAGGTAATAAGATAGGATATACTGCTGTCAATATTTCGTCTGGTAAATTAATTGATCCTGAGGAAGAACCAGATTCAATGGTTAATACTTCAATCGCCTTGGCCTCGTCCCTCGAAAATTTACTGTTGCTTGGATGTACCTCAGGTTTTAGAATAGTGCCAATCTATGATGCGCCAGATGAGGGCCTACTGGACAGGATAAGAACTAACAATGATAAGTTTGCAGCAAAATATGATCTGTTACTTGATGATTATAGTTCTCTCAAGTTAGGAAAACTTTTCTATGGTTCAACGGCTTATGCTCACTCTACCAAGGAATTACCAGTAAGATATGATCTCATTCAACCAGGTATGGTTTTGATATTGACTGACAAATTTGGTTCATTAACTCCATTGAGTATTTATACGATAAAACAGATTGGTGAAATGAATTCCATTCTGGGTAAACATGAACCAATCGATATCAGCATCAAGAATGAAATAATAAAATCGTTAACTCAGCCAAGATTTTCTTTGGGCAAGATAATTTCGAAATATTGTACTGACTTTGGAAAGGAGGTCGATACAAACGGGAACATTATTAGCGTATATCCAGTTGGTTCAGATGGGATTTTGGCATTAATCAATTTATCCAAAATTTCAAATACTCACATAGTAGTAAATGAAGTGCCAATAAAACATGAGGATTTGGCGAGATTTGCGACAGATGAATTCCTTGTTTCAAATTCAACAGCAGCAGTAAATGGATGTCACCTTATAATATCGAGCGAAGATCTAGCACCACTAATTTTGGAGGACTTGAGGAAGCACAACTTCAACCCGCAGATAATTGGATTTGTAAATGATAAGGAACGATCGATGGTTACCATTAATAATAATATAAATAAGTATGTTGCAGCAAAGCACATCACATCACTTTTCAATATTTCAGCTTAAATATCATTATCAAGAGAATTAATGCAAATTTGGAAATATTTTATTAATTGATAATGTCGTAGAATAGTATGAGTACAAGTACTGCCGACAATTGCATATTCTGCAAGATTGCTCAAAAGAAAATTGATGCCAAGATAATAGACGAAAATGAAAATGCAGTTGCTTTTCTTGATGCCTTTCCGTTGACTGTTGGACACACTCTAGTTATTACAAAAAACCACTATACAAAGTTACAAGATGCTGAATTTGATCAAATTAACCAAGTATTTAGTTTGGCAAATAAGATATTACCTGCCATAGAAAAAGGAACGGGTGTGCAAAGCACCCTAATAGCTATTCACAATGGTAAAGATGCAGGACAAGAGATACCACACTTACATGTACATATAGTGCCACGGAAACTCGGTGATGGAGGAGGTGCAATTCATTCTATGTTTGATTCAAGCCATAGATTAGAAGAAAATGAAATGATTAAAGTATTCAAAAAGATAAAGGAACAATTAGAGAGCGGCCATTAGACCAAAACTTACCGATTAGATTTCTTTCATTTGGAAACCTGTTTGGCAAGTTCCTTTAAATTATTTAATGTGAAATTTGGAATCTCATTTTGGTTTGTAGCCTCTTGTACCTTGAATATGGATTTGGTAAGTCGAATCGTAATGATTCCCAAGGTATTTGCAATATGAATATGAGTGTCAAGTCTATCTCCAATAAATAATGATTCGCCTGATCTCCCTCTCAACGTATTCAGAATCAAACTAAAAATTTCTTTGTCAGGCTCTCTATTTTCTTCGTAAGATAAAATACAACAATCAAAGTACTTGTCCATTTCATAGATTTTCAAAATTTTTGATATTTTCTTCTCGTGGCTGCCAATTACCCCTATCCTATAATTTTTGGAAAGGAATTCTAGCGTCGCAATTGCATCGTCGGATGGATACAAAAGATGTTTCTCTGCAAAATCTATTGACGGAAGAATATATTTCAAAATTATTTTTTCATAGCCTTTAGGCATCAATACCTTACATATTTGAATAACTAATTCTTCAACCCCATTTCTTGACAATTTTCTATTCTTTATGATATCGTTCTTGACTGCATCATAATTTCTATTATCAATCTTAGCTCCAAATTGATTTAATAAGTAGAGTAATCTAGAATCAATAAATGAATAGAAATTTTGCTCATCTATCAATGTTCTTCCAACAAGGAATATGAATTTTAACATCAAACATCATCATAATTTAGTATTACCGTCATAATTTTGATCACACAATAATACATCATTATTCATTAGTTCTAGACATTTTTTCTCTTAATTTCTATATATGATTCCCTGAGCAGAACAAAAATAAGCGAAAATATTGTTACTGCTGTTGAGAGATGAATTGCAACTATAATAGGATTCAATTTGCTTGTTACAACAAAGATCCCCATAATAATTTGAACAATAATCAGGGAGGTAACAATTATAACAACCAATTTATTCAGCTTCCAAAAGCTTTTTCTAATAAAAATTAAAGATATGCCTGTGAAGATAGCAGCAACTATTGCCACAAGCCTATGAAAGTGTTCGTAGAAGAATTTTTCTGGAGGAAACGCAAATCCGTTGGGACAAAGAGGCCAATCGGGGCATGTTACACCCCTGTTCAGAGAAGAGATATAGACGCCTATAAGCATAGTAGCATAAATTAGACTTAAAGATATAAATGGCAATATTAAGTTCAAAAATTTTGTATTTTTCATTTTCATTTAGTTATGGGTGCATCAGGTTCTATTTACTAAATCGCAGGATACTGAGTCATTAGAAAATAATCCATGGAATTTATACAAACCTGAGGAAAAACCATTCATAACAATTCTTCGTCTATCTTCTCAATTTTATCAATATAACTAGTACAACTGCATCCCATTATCAGGCATCTACCTACATCGAATAGGGAGTATTGTCTGTCCTTATTCCCTTCGAGTTCATGTGCTATGTATATATGACCACAATAATCACAGTTCACAAAAAATAATATCCGAGCGTCCATTATTAACTTTATCAACCATTTCAGTGAAATTTCTTGATAACTTGACAGATGTATTATCGCAGTTCCATTTTTATATATTATGTCAGCAATCTAATACCCAATATACGATATACAATGAATATTAGTGAATTCATTTCTACTCTGCCAACTTCGGTTCTTAAAGGTAACAATGTTAGATTGCCAGATAATGTCATAAGAAGAATGTTCAAACTTGCCCGACTTGGTAAGAATGATATTTTTTATGATCTTGGTTGCGGAGATAGTAATGCGGTATACATTGCATCAACTGAATTTAAAGTAAAGAAGGCTATAGGTGTTGAAAAAAGAAAAAAATCAGTTACAAAATTATTGGAAAAAACCCATGTATTAGAAAACACTAAAGTAATAATTGACGATATTAGAAGAGTAGATATCTCTGAAGGTAATGTGTTCCTTTTTTGGTTTCATGATGAAAAGGTTGTAAAGAAAATGGTGGAAAAATTTTCTACAGAGTTAAAAGATGGCAGTAGAATAATTTCGATCTGGTCTCCACCAGATTTAGTTGTGCCGTATAAAACTGATTTTCCTTTTTTTGTGTCCCGTACACCGTTTAAGTTCGCAAAGAGTATTGAAGAACAAATAAAGGCTATCTACGGTCAAAAGTGTCTAGATTTCACAGCAGCCTGGTTACTAGGAGACAAATATTTGGAAAGTCTTGAGGTTGTACCAGCTCAGTATAAGCGATTTCTCAATATCCTATATGCAATGATAATCTGGATTAACGCGTGGAATATGAAAGTATCATGTGAAGATGAAATTCCACCTCCAGTTGAATCCTATCTTGGTATTCTTCAAACGTTCTTCAACATAGACTTAAAGTCATTAATTGAGTATGAAAATTAAGTAAAACTGAAACTCGTAATCCCTAGTCGTATCAATAATTTTCTACCACCCAAACCATCCCAATCTCTTAAAATACCAAATCATTACTAATGAAGGTACTATGGCGATTATTAGTAAGACTATGAATGAAGTATATGGGCCAAAAAAATCTGGATTACCAGTGACAATACCACCAGGCAAATTGACATTCATTCCATAATAAGCTCCGATTATTGTTGCAGGAATAGAAAGTGTAAAGAGGATTGTGAGAGTTGCCAAAATCTTATTTGATTTTTCAGTGCTCAACATGAAATCAGTATCCTTGAAAATTTCTATAGTTTCCTTAGATTCTTCAAGAACTTCAAGAACCTTTTCTGTATGGTCCTTTACATCATCATAATAGTCAGTCAAATCTTCTTCAGAAAATCTTTGCATCTCTTTGCTCAATTCCAAGATAATTCTCCTCATTGGAACAACTACTCGTCTAAGGGTTGTTATCTCTCTTCGTAATAGTGAAATATCTCTTGCGACTGCAACTTTCTCATCAAATACTAAATCTTCTATGTCATCCAGGTTTCCTTCAAGTTTCATTAAAACATGTAACAAATCATCAACCATTAGGTCTATTATGCTATGCAATAGGTAGCCCGATGATGACCCCATGAACGTCTCCTTTTGTCTTTCATTATCCTTACAAAGATTGAACATTTCAAGGATTGGTTTCAATTCCCCTTGTTGTACAGTAATAAGATAATTAGGCCCAGCAAATATTGCAAGCTGAGTCGATCGCGGGATACTCATATCCTTGTCCACAGTTGGAAAATGCATAATTACGAAAATGTGATCCTGATATTTGTCAATTTTAGGTATTTGTATTTTTGAAAGACAATCCTCAATATTTAGTTCATGGAATGCATATTTTCCCTCCAACATTTTTAATTTTTTTCTGGTGGGTTTTTGGATATCTATCCAGTTCAGATTCTTATTAGTGATAGATTCAAGTTGATCAGAATTTTCAATATTTGTCATCTGGCCTCATTCTTGATTATCTTTAAAAAGTCGAAATATTCTATATTAAGATATCTAAATATTCTACAAATAATAAGAAAATTAAGTTAAAATAATACAGAATTATTTTTATGATCATGGCAAAGGTAGTTGTTGGAAAAACCTCAGATGTCCAAGAAGGAAAGATGGTGCATATTACAGCAGGTGGAAAGGAAATAGTAATAACAAAATTGGATGGAAATTATTATGCAATGGACAATATCTGCACTCACGCGGGAGCAGAGCTTCATGAGGGAGAACTGAATAATAGTGAGTTGACTTGTCCTTGGCATGGAGCAAAATGGGATATTAAAACAGGAAGTTTGATCTCGTTTCCCCAAAAATTAAAACCATTGCAGAGTCACAAAGTTTTGATAGAAAATGATACATTGTATGTAGAAATGTAGATTCGAAACAAATCCTGATATATTTATGACACTGTTATTGTAGGATTAAATTAAGAGTAATTGTATCAGATAATACCAACTTTAGTTAATACTATACTTTACTAAATTAAGGTACAGTAGTGCGAATTCTGATTTAACCAGTATTAAGTTTTAATCGAAAGTTAAATCGGGTAACTAATCGCGTTAATAAACATTCATTTCATGCGCTAAGTAATTGGCAGTTTGATATAACCATTCGCTATCACGATTGATATTGTCTGTGTCCGCCTCCGACAAAAATTATGTCGAAAAACTTACGCATACAAGATCTATAACACTAGAGACTTGACATTATGGTAGTTAGCAATTGCACCATCAAGTCATAATGGCAATTTGGGACAATCTAACAAATATGATCGTTACTCTTGTTTTCCTAAATAATCCAGACGGCATTAAAATCTTGGAAAAGTTGATATCATTGTTTTTGGTTTTGGACAATAAATTATTGATTTATATACACTTGCAATAAATATGGCATAACTGAATTAAAGATATGAAGCTTGATGTCCCTAGATTTACAGAAAGATTTGGATCAGTAAGTCTACATGGAGTGCAACGTGTCTACGAGCTAGATTCTGGACACAAGAACAAACATGCAAAGACCGAGTCTGAAGTTATACGTTCTATTGATGATGAAATTATTTCTGGTATAGAATCAGAAATGGCGATTGTAATTCCTATAAAAGGAGAACGTTTAAAGCTATTAGAAGGAGTACTGAGTGGTATCCCTCATGATTGTTTAACAATAATTGTATCAAATAGTCCCAGGGAACCAATTGATAGATATAAATTAGAAAAACAGGCTTTTGAACAATTTAATAGATTCGCAGAAAAAAAATCAGTGATAATTCATCAAAAGGATCTAGGTCTTGCCAAGGCATTAGAAGAAGTTGGGTATACGGATCTTTTTGACCCGGAGAGTAAAATACGTAATGGTAAAGGAGAGGGCATGTTCATTGGCATGCTTCTTTCAAAAATGATGGGGAAAAAATATGTTGGATTCGTAGATTCTGACAATTATGTCCCAGGTGCTGTGAACGAATACACCAAAATATTCTCATCCGGGATTGCACTATCATCAACACCTTACACTATGGTTCGTGTATCTTGGATATACAAACCGAAGATTTCGGAATCAGGTGTACGATTTTCTAAGTTAGGCAGAGTTTCAGAAATGACAAATCAATTCTTGAATTTAATGATATCATATTATACTGGATTTGAGACAGAAGTTATCAGAACAGGTAATTCTGGAGAACACTGCATGTCAATTCAATTAGCTGAATTGTTGACCTATTCGTCCGGTTTTTCAATCGAACCGTATGAGATAGTTAATTTATTGGAACAATTTGGTGGAATTACCCCGCCAGAGCACAAGGATACTATGGAGAAAGGGGTGGAAGTTATGCAAATTGAAACACGCAATCCACATTTTCATGAAGAGAAGGGAGATTTGCATATAAAGGAGATGTTCTCTCAAGGTTGGGGGAGCATATTTCATAGTAAGTTATGTCATCCTGAATTGCGGGAAAAATTAAAGGCCGAGTTAATTTCAAGGGGAATTTTAGAAAAAGTAAAGGAGCCGCCGCAATTACCTAAAATGAGACCGTTCAAAAATATCGACATTTTGAAATTTGAGAAGATTTTAAAGGAACAAACCAATAGCCTTACAATTTTCGAATAATATTTTTCCTTGATGTCGTTGAGCTATTGTAATTAGAATTTAGACTTACCCCATATTGAAATCCGATTAATTACCTATTACGTCACAGGTTTCATTCTTCATTGCCTTACGAATAATCAATAGTGGCGTTCCAACCAAAATTGGAATGCTAATTGCAATAAATAAGCTTTGAAATGGGGCCAACGCGGAGACTACAGCGCTTGTACTAAATCCAACAAGCGCTGTAAATAGGCTTCCTGCACAAGTAGGACAACCGATGAATAATCCACTGAAGACCCCAAAAGTTGAAACAATTGGAAATTTACTTTGAGAGTGGTTTCTGAACATTCTTAGCAAGCTCATATTTAGTGCAAAGTTAAAACCAACTAATACTGAAACGCTTATTGCAAGTATTAGATTTAAAGGAATTACTAAAATTGAGAATAATTCAGTCAGTTCTATAGTGACCATAGGAACGTATCCTGGATAATTACAACACAGTGTCACAAAAAGAGACGGAGCAGTATCGCCTGCAACGTCATCATGATAAATCAGGATTTGAGATAAGAAGCCAAAAAAGATACCATAGACAATAGATGAAACAACAAATATTCTCCAGTAAGTCTTGTTAGTCAAAATCTTTGAAATGTATCCAAGATAACTCTTTTTAGGTTCGGGTTTCAAAGATTCAGAGCGGAGGATCAAATAAGAACCGTATCCTATCGCAACTAGTGAAACCACAATTAGGAAGATAACCGCAGTTGCCAGGTTATACAATTTCGCAGTGTCAGATAATGATTGATTAGAACTCAACAATGAATACATGGAGAGAGAGAAAATAATGGAAAAAACGCTGATTGAAATAATGCGTATACCTCTGTTTCTCAGCGAATTATGATAATCCAACATTTCCAACAACCAAAAGTAAGTTGATTTATGAAAAACAATCCAATCTATATTAAGTTAATTCAATCAAACTTGTAATCTATTGGATAAAGTCTAAATTTATCGATGTATAAAAAAAAATATGGGCGAAACTTTCACAAGTGAAGGATTTGTTACAGCATCGATAAGCTTTGTTGGTTTCGTTGATAAACTTGGTCTAGAAGGGTTACTTACTTTAAAATCCGATGATGGAAGAGAATTTCCTATACGCGCATTTTCAGGAGAAGTCGCGAGACATATCCTGAGATTTAGAGAAGGAGACAAGAGTACCATACCTACAATTTATAACCTTATTGAAGAAATTTCATCCCTGCAGGATTTACTGTTATTAGAAGTAAGAATTTACAGAAATGGTCCTGTATTAAGGTCTAATCTCTATTTCAAAACTCGTAAGGAAATAATCACTTTGAGAAATTATCGTGCGTCGGATTCTATTGCTCTCGCTGTATTTTTTGATGTACCAATAAAAGTAAGGAAAAATCTCTTTGAAGAAACAATCGAGCAATGACATAGCTGAATCAAGTGACTATCATGGATAGTTTGTTTGAGGCTATTGCATTCTTAACTTCCATTGCAATCCTCCGGCCAATACCAAAAGTTTGACCGTAGGAATATTTTGTGTATGGAGAGGTTGTTGCCATTATAGGATTTCCAGGAACCCTGAGAGAAACATCATACACAACTATTTCTAGCTCAGGTGTGACAATGCTCTGTAGAGAAAATGGTCCGATTATTCCTGGTGGATATTCATTTCTAACAGCATTAGTAAATTTATCACCAAGCTCAAATACTTTTTCCAGCATAGACTCTCTGATGCTTGCAGGAGTATGACCTATTTCTATATGTTTTACCTCTGTATCAAATTCCAGTTGTTGTCTTGCAGGTAGCGCATTTAGATCATTGAGATTGGTCTGCAGTCTTCTTTCAATTCCTAAGAATTCGGTTTCAGGAGTCAGGGGTGAGGAGAAAAAATTAAAATTAAAATAGGTTCCTACTACAAATTCTTCAATTACAGACAGTTCCAGATCTTCCTTAGTGATCACCTTTTCTTTTATCTTATTTTCCGATTTTACCAGAAAATCTTGTGCTGAGCTGACTACAAAAAAAGCTCTCTCGAGCTTTCGTTCATATTCTTGAATCTTCACTATGGCTAATCCATTAATTTCAGAATAATTTTTGTAAATCTTTGGATGGTTTACTTGTGCTCGTTCCAGTAAAAAATACTGATTTCTATCATAACTCCTTTCTTCCGCACGAAATAAGTTCCTATTTCCAAGTATTGGTAATTGTAAATCATTTTCAATTGAATCGTACCCTAGATATGCAGTGAATGCACGATGTGGCACTATAATGCTATTAATTTCCTTAAGTTTGTTTTGATTTTCTTTGAAAAGTAGGTCTGAGAATTTATCTAATAAAATTATTTCATCTGCCAATCTCTTAAATCTCAG
>JAATVN010000167.1 GCA_014523595.1 Nitrososphaerales archaeon TH5888
AAGACCAGTTGTTTATAAAGAATCTGTATAATCACATGATTAGCATGGAGGGGATGGGATTTGAACCCATGACCACCTGCGTGTAAGGCAGGTATCATAACCAGTCTAGACCACCCCTCCATCAATTAGAATCCTGGTCAAAAAGTATAATATTCAGGGGCTATTTGAATTAATCAAAACATTAAGCATCACATGTTTCCAATTTAAGTATTTTTAATTCTTTTTTTATTGGATTCAAACTTTTATTAAACTGGATAGCTAATTCACTAATTATGTCATTTGGTGTCGATACGCTTGGAGGTTTGAGTGAAAAATTAAAACAATTAGTAAACGAGACTCAAGAGCATTATGAATCTTTTATTGGTGATGCTCAACTTTACAAAAAAGGAAAAATTGGTGATAAAGAATTTTTAGGAAAAATTGCAAAATTCATGATATCACTCTCTGCACTAAATTTCCTAGCTATTAGAGTAATATTGGAAATGAAATCAGCAGTCGACAAAGGTTCATCATTAAAGAATCCAACTGGAGGAATTGCAGAGCCTTCATCTGGTTCTGGATTTGGAGTCAATGCGTTTGTAGACAGCGGCGGTAGTATCGGTGGCAACAAACCATCAGATGATAATCAATACCTACTTCCTGAACCTGATCAACTAACCGCACCAACATTCAAACCTGTGGACATAATAATTAAGCCTGAAGTTAAAAACCAGGATACAAAAAAGAATTGCATCCATTGCAAGTCTTCAATTCCTGTTACTGCTAAATTTTGTCCCAAGTGTGGGAATTCGCAATAATTAAAAACTCCATTTTCTTTTAATCTATTATGGAGATCTTTAATGGGAGAGCTGCCACTGAAGAGTATATGTCCACACATTCCCTAACTTTTTCGACTCCTGAAATGACATTAAAAAAATTTGCATTGTGGTTAGGTGATCAAGTTAATGTTCCTGGAAAAAATGAGACTGTACCTCGCTTATTGACATATATTAATGATGTCAACAATCAATCAAACAATTCTGATTTCCTTCCAGATACTGATGAATCATTCAAGCCAAGTGGAGCAGTTACAGATATGTTCAAGGATCTCGCACAGGTTAAATCACCGACCAACTGTCACAATTGCAATTATCCTCTCAAAACAGCATCAAAATTCTGTCCTAAATGCGGATCAAAACAACAATAGGAATATCATAAAAATCAAGTATATCGCATGTGGCTGGCTAATTGTAAGTCTTTTCTGTTCATTCAGTATTCACTAAATGCTTTAAATTAAAGAAATAAAGTTTATAGACCATTGCCTGGAAATCTAGGAATCGAATCTAGAGCTTTTGGCTTTCTTTTTATCAGTATCGCTATAGCAGTTCTAACTGGAACTATAATTAACGAATTCTTATCAACTCATGGTGTTCCAATTTACTATCAACTACTTTCATGGATATTGGTATTTGCTTTGATTTTGGGAATAACCTTTACGAAAATGAATAATCTGTTTCAATCCATAAGAAACAGAATGAAAAATAGCATAAAATGGCCTCTTCATGCAAAGATAATTAATGGTCTAAGCTGGGCAGGACCTTTTTTAGCCATTCCAATATTCCACCCATTTTCACAGTACTTGATACTCTTAGGAATCGGTACTGGTAACATCTCCACATTTCTTTTGATTAAATATTATAGTAATTACAAAAATAAGGAACAATTTATTGTTGGAATAATTGCAATTATTATGATTCCAGTTTTATTTCTAGTTGATGTATTACTTACTTCTGTTTTAGTTCATCAACATGTATTGGCACTTTCTAGAATATTTGTCGCAATATCATATGGAGTGGGAGGTATCTACGCATTAAATGAAAGATGAAAAGATTGCAATATGCATAATGAGTGGCGGGCTGGATTCGCTCTGTGCTGCTGCTTATATCAAAAACTACAAGAAATATAAAATAAAAATAATTACATTTTCTTATGGTCAAAAAGCCAAACGTGAGATAATTCAATCAAAAAAACTTGCCAAGGACTTGAACTCTGATGAATACCGTATAGTAGACATTAATTTTATGAAGGAATTGTACGGTAGTTCAAACGCACTAACAAATAGCAAATTATCAATTCCATCCAAATTCGACCAAAGTATTGTAGTACCCATTAGAAATGCTATTTTCATAACAATTGCTGCAGCCTGGGCATTTAGTGTGGATGCTGATTTGATAGTATTTGGCGCCCACGCTGACGATTTTCATTATCCGGATTGCAGGCCAAAATTTATTCAATCAATAACAAATACCTTGAATATGGGTGAGGAAGACAAAATCAAAAATGGAATTAAAAGAAAAGTATCCATATGGTCTCCATCTCTAGAAGGTATAACTAAATACCAGCTATTAAAATTGGGTCATGAAATACTAGGAGATACAATATTTGAATCATGGAGTTGTTATTCTAATGGTAAAAAAATTCATCAAAACGCAGTGCAATGCGGAGAATGCGAATCGTGTATAAGTAGGAAGATGGCATTTAGTAGAGCGGGTATAGAGGATAAAACAATTTATGCAAAGAACTGAAAATAAGGCAAGAGCAAGAGTTAGTGAGATATTTACTAGCATTGAGGGAGAAGGGATATTCGTTGGAAAGAAAACATTGTTTATCCGATTTTCGGGGTGTCATTTAAAATGCAGATGGTGCGATACAAAATATGCGTTGCCTCTAGATAGTGGAACTGATTACCAAATTGATGAAATTAAAGATCTAATTATTAAAGAACTTCAACCATTCACTTACAAGGTAAATTTCACAGGAGGAGAACCATTACTGCAAACTGAAGCTGTAATAGAACTAGCAGATTTCATAAAAAAACAGACAAACCTCAAAACATACATGGAATCATCATGTTTTGATTCCGAACTCTTCAGTAAGGTTTTACCTTATATTGATATTTGCAAGGTTGAATTCAAAACTGACGATTCTAAAGTTGTTGAAGATGAGGAATATGATAATTTACTATTAAACGAGATTAGATGTTTGGAGTTAGCCGTCGAAAGTAACAAGGCTACTTACATTAAAATAGTGGTGACTAGTTCTACAAATCTTGAAAGTTTCAAGAATTTGGTTTACAACATTTCAAAGAAAATTAAACCTTCGGACATTCTGGGCTTCATAATTCAACCTAGTTTTGGAATAGACCAGCCAACTGTTAACAAGCTTCTAGATACTTATGATATTGTCCAACCCATGTTTCCTGAAGTGAGGATTATACCACAGCTACATAAAGAAATAGGTGCTAGATAATTAAAGGGGAAAAAAGAACATGAAAAAAACTTCATTTAACAAGAGAAAGATAGAAAAGCTCGTGAGGGAGCTGATAGTGCAACTCGGAGAAAACCCCGACCGTGAGGGTTTACTGGGAACCCCGCAAAGAATTGCAGATATGTATGAAGAAATTTTTGCTGGGTATTGCATGAATTCTGAGCTTGAAATTAGTTTTAGTGAAGAAACTGATTCCATTATTGCTAAAGACATTCAATTTTATAGTATGTGTGAGCATCATATGCTTCCTTTTTTTGGCAGAATACACATTGCCTACACTCCTTCGGGCAAAGTCTTTGGGATATCGAAACTTGCACGACTAGTAGAGAAATATTCTAAAAGATTGCAAATTCAAGAAAGACTAACAAAGGAAGTCGCAGACGAGATAATGAAAATGGGAGTTAAAGGCGTAACTGTGATTGCAGAAGGAGAGCATTTGTGTATGAAGATGCGAGGCGTTAGAAACAACAGTACAATAATAACAATAGCAAATCGTGGTCTAGTTGACCAAAATGATGCCCGTGCACATCTGTTAGCTCTGATATATGATTCCAAACCTAAAATACATACTGTATAGTAAAAATTACAATAATCCTTATAAAAAAGGACTATTTCAATAGGTAGGAAGAAATGACAAATACCATATTTCGACTACAATCGCACAAGTTCAGTACTGACAATATCCAGACAACTTTGGTATGTTCAAAATGCGATGAGGTTTTCTCAAAGGAATTTCCTCTGGATCTTGAAGGGCAGACAATTGAATTTAAATGTCCTGTTTGCAATTCTGCAGGTGAAGCCGATCTTCCCTATAAAAGCGCTGAAGAAAGAGAAGAGCTCGAAGAAGATTTTGATGAAGTAGAAGAAGAAGATGGTGGAGAAGAATTTGAAGAAGATTATTGATTTACGATACCAAACTAGTTCTTGTTGCCAATCGTGATGTAATGGTTTGAATTATTTTATAATTTCTTCTCAATGATTCTAATAAGCCTATTCTACTGCTTAGCGCCAATCCGTGACAATTGAGCTAAGAATGCAGTTAACTGGATATCGGGATGTGACCCGTGAGTCAAACGATAGTCATATTCAGCTATTAGAGAAGCAAAGTCTTCAGGGTGGGACAACTTTAATGCATACACGGCTTCATAAGCATACTTTAGAAAATCAAATTCAGACATTCCATAGACTGCAGTTAATTCAAGTAGTTTGATCCTGGCTTCATTAAATTTACCTGACATTGCCAACTTGATTATATCATTTACCTTTGATTTTCCTGAAAGTCCCAATGATGCGAGCACATTTGAAACTGTGATCGATCCCATTACAGACGCAGTTTGAAGGATGTTTATTGAATGGCGCAGATCACCATTGGTAGATTCAAAAATTTGAGAAATTGCTTTATCATCATACTTTATTCCCTCCTTTTTACATAATGATTTTAAATGATTCTCTATGATTTCTTTTTCAATCCTCTTAAACCTAAAAATTGCACACCGACTTTGAATAGGCTCAATAATTTGCGACAAATAGTTACATATGATTACAAAACGAGTAGTTTCTGAACTATCTTCAATTATTCTTCGCAAGGCTGTCTGGGCTTCCGACGTCATTTCATCAGCCTCATCTAAGATTATTACTCTAAATTTTCTTTCATCTTTTTCACTCGTCCTGATCTTGAAGACCGAGGCAAATTCCTTAACTCTCTCTCGAACCATCTTTATCCCCCTTTCATCGGAGGCGTTAAGCTCAAGTGTATCTCTCTTCCAATCTTCCCCAAGTAGTTGTCTTGACATACAAAGAGCAGTAGTAGTTTTGCCAACTCCAGCAGGACCTGTAAATAACAAATGCGGCATTTCAGCAGGTTCTTTCATTAGATTCTTTAGACTCTCTACGATTTCCTTTTGATTGACAATATCATCTATTTTAATAGGTCTGTATTTTTCTACCCACATTAAATCAGACAAGTTTTTTGCCTCTACTTGTGGCATACAAGATGTTCGAATTATCAGTTATATATTCAGTCCTCTCAGACTGTTTATCTACTAGCTATTCGAAGACTATATCCCCAATATGTTATCATCCACCATTCTTACTCAAAGCGTATTTGAAAGCTTAAGAAACACATACTTACTTGAATATCTTCTCGAAGAGATTAGGGTAACATTCAAGTCTGATGTAAAAATATCTATTAATGATATTAATATCGATGCCAAAGAAGGCGATATCTTGCTATTGCCAAGGTGGCTCACAAAAATTTTGTCGAAAAAAAATTTAATTGAAATTCAAGATAATGAAATGTCAAGTTATGTTTCTAAGGCGTTGAATAGAGAACGAATATCAAAACCACATGACATATCGGGCATAGATGCGGACTTTTACATACGAGTTGATGACTTTCTCAAAAGTCTTAATGAAAAAGAAAGAGAAACTCTAATGGTATCACTTAATTCTTTTGTAATTTCCAGACTGGGAAAAATTGTGAAATTAGCAGCTGCTTCATCACTTTCTGCAGAAATGGAAACAAAATTATCTGCTGAGGAAAAACAGCTTTATAATTTTATTAACACATCTTCATTGGCCTTTAAAGAATCGGTGCTACGCAAGTAAATGACTGAGCAAAAACAACAAACCACTTCGGCAATATCAGATGAATTAGAATCATTTCTACGCGCATTTAAGGACAGAGAAGGAAATTACAAGTATTTCGACAGAATTAACAACATGATGGCATCAAATTCCACTTTTGTTGTGGTTGATTATATTGATTTAGATACGAACAAGCCACAATTGACAAAATTAATTACTGATACACCTGATGACATGTTTGACGCTTTCAACAAAGCTGTATATTCAATATTGCGAGAGATTCATTATGATTATGCTCAGGAAATTAAGGATAAGATAAAAGTAAGAATTGGAAATTATTCGGTTCAAAAGGGACTTAGAGAGATAAATGCAGATGTAATTAACAAGTTGATTAGCGTTCCTGGCATGGTGGTCAGGACTTCTGAAATTAAACCACTTGCCAAAAAGATAGCATATGCATGTCTGAATTGTAATACACTTAATGAAGCCCAGCTAAAAGGTCTAGCACTAAAGAAACCTACAAGATGTATTCAGTGTTCTGAAAAAGAGCTTGAAATGGATCCAGAGAATAGTCTCTTTACCGATTTTCAACTTGTTAGGCTTCAAGAATTGCCAGAAGACTTGCCTGCGGGTCAACTTCCTCATTATGTAGAAGTTACTGTAATGGATGATCTTGTAGATCGGTGCAGACCTGGAGATAGGGTTTTATTGACCGGAATAGTCAGAATTGAACAAGAACAGACATTACAAGTAAGGACAAGTTTGTTCAGACTCCGCATGGAAGGTAACAATATAGAATATCTTGGTGGACTTGTAGGAAACAAAGACGGGAGAACCGTTGATAGAATAGCTATAAGCAGCGAAGATGAAAAACGGATCTTATCCCTTGCCAGTATGCCAGATGCTTATGACAAGCTAGTAGCATCATTTGCACCTCATGTTTATGGACACGAAATAATTAAAGAATCTATTCTTTTACTAATTGTAGGATCGGTAACAAAAAAATTAGCCGACGGTTCAAATCGTCGAGGGGATATCAATATCTTTCTCGTTGGAGATCCCGGAACTGCCAAATCAGAAATGCTCAAATTTGCTGCAAAAATAGCACCAAGAGGTTTGTATACATCTGGAAGAGGTACTACTGCTGCAGGTTTAACAGCTGCAGTAATTCGCGATAAATCCGGAATTATGATGCTAGAAGCGGGGGCTGTAGTTTTGGGTGATCAGGGCGTCGTCTGTATAGACGAGTTTGATAAAATCAAATCTGAAGACAGATCTGCACTCCATGAAGTTATGGAGCAACAAACTTGTTCAGTTGCAAAAGGAGGAATAGTAGCCACACTAAATGCTAGAACCTCAATCCTCTCCGCAGCTAATCCTAAATATGGTAAATACGACCCATTTAGAAATATTACAGAGAACGTAGAGCCACTTCCTATACCGTTACTAACAAGGTTTGATATCATTCACGTTATCAGAGATAATGCTGATACTGAAAAAGATAATCGAATCGCAAGTCACATACT
>JAATVN010000025.1 GCA_014523595.1 Nitrososphaerales archaeon TH5888
TTATTAATTTAATTTATCATCAAGTTTATTTTTTTTAAGTATGGGTGATATGGGCTGATTAATGGACAGAAAATAATTTCATGTTACTTGAATTTCAAGATTCCATTATCCGGGGAGACTGCAGAAAGGTTCTATCAGGACTATCTGCAAATTCAGTACAACTTACAATTACTTCCCCTCCATATAGAAATGCTATAGACTATGAGGCACATATTGAGAAAAATGGGTACTATCGTGGAAAAGCAAGGAAGGAAACAGGCGAGTATCTTGATGAAATGGTTCAAATTTTTAATGAGCATATCTATAGAGTAACTAAAGATGGAGGTTACTGTTGTATAGTAATAGGAAATGAGGTTGTAAATGGAACAATTATTCCCCTACCGCATATGCTGTTATCAAAATTAGTGCAGCCATTTGGAAATTGGAATCTTCATGAAGAGATTATATGGCACAAAGTTACAGGTGGTACTAATAGGTATGGATCATTTGTAATCAATCCATATCCTAAATATTTTAGAGCTAATATAATGCACGAATTCATACTTGTTTTAAGAAAAGGAGATGTAAATAGTGGAAGAACAAACAGAGATGATATTCTTCCCGCCAAGCATGAAGAATTTACAAAAGAGATTGCAAATTCGATATGGCATATTGCTCCTGTTCCTCCAGGATATATCGAACATCCTTGTCCATTTCCAGAAGAGATTCCATATCGTCTTATGAAACTCTATTCTTACGAAGGTGATTTAGTGCTTGATCCTTTCAATGGTAGCGGACAAACTACTAAGGTTGCACATAATTTCGCTAGACGATACATGGGTATAGACTTAATGGATGAGTACGTCTCGCTGGCTAAGTTCAGACTAGATAAAGAAGCAATACATATAAGATCAGATGCATTGATAGCAAAGTGGCAAAAAATTCGATCACACTATCTACCAAATTTGTAAGTTCAAATAACAAATTATAGCCAAATATATCCTGATTTTTCATGTAAGTGGAGTAATTGAGCGTCTAGTAAATTCAATCTTGATGGACAATATTATTTGTGTATATAGCCCCTGTCGGAAAATTCACCATTCTCCCACAACATTGAATATGAAATGCCAAGTCGTAGAAATCCAATTGAATTGCCTGTAGAGGGCCATATTTTCTCATACTTTCAAAATCGTTGTTGTCTACTGTTTTTTAATTAATACTTAATATGAATTACAGCCGGACCTTTTATAGATTTTTTAGATCTATAGGATAACAAATTGCATCATATAGAATATACCAAACTTCTTGTAATATTCCTATTGCCCATCTTATTGATAGTCCTAATTAGCCATACTAATGCCACATTAGAAAATAATTATATCAATATCATATCCCCAACAAATAACAGTCAGGTTCCAGTTGGCAATTTGACCATCACAGGAACTGCCGCATATAGCTCAAGCCAACCATGTACAGTTTATGCTTTATTCAATGATACGCAATCTATTCCACGTCCGGTAACTACAATAAGTGATGAAAAAAATTATTCAATGTGGAAATTTACTTATGATTCTGAATATCATGAAATAATAGAAGGCCCCAATAGTCTCATGGCAATTCTATCCTGTCTAAATTTACCCAATGATAACTTGACCAAACTTTATTCGATAAACATTAACGGTATTGAAGAATCAAACACAAGGCCAAATTTATCTAATTTTAGGACAGAATTTTCAGATATGGTACCAAACTTAAAATTAAATGGTCCTTTAGAAGAGGGCGATGTTTTCTCAAGTAATAATTTTGAATTAGCCATGCCAGTGACTAAGTCAAATGAAACGAAATCTGGCTCTTCTAATACTGATGAATTCGAAAAGATTTATAGATCTAATATCAATAATACATTATTATATAACGATACCCAAAAAGGTGCTGCACCACCGTCAATCCTAGAAATAGAGTCAAATCAAAACTCCAATGCATTTTTGTCAATTTCAAATGTGACGCGATTAATAGCTGACGCAGGCAACGATCGGACAGTCTCTGAAGGTACATCAGTGGTACTCAATGGAAGTAACAGTAAGAGTAATCAGAGTGTGATTTTATCTTATGTCTGGAAACAAATACCTAATCCCAATATTACGATAGGGGGTGCAAACACTATGATATGGTCATTCATAGCTCCCAATGTTTCAACTGACACTACATTAGCATTTGAACTTGTTGTTACTGATGATAGAGGAATAACTTCAACAGATGAGGTTAATATAATTGTTAGAGATGGTAATAATACTCACCGCGAAACGAACATGAGCGATGGGATTTTGGTAGAGGAAGGGCAAAATCGTAAGAGTAACGTTGAGCTCCCGCCAAGGACTCTTATTATTCAAACTCTTGTAGATAAGAATCCTGTTTCTAAAGATGAGGAACAAGTCATAAAAATAGATCTAATTGATGCCAATTCTGATGATAGGATAAACAATGCTACAATAAGAGGACAAATAATGGACCCGTTAAAAAAAGTCATCAAGGAATTTTCAGAGAATGATGATTCTATCAAATTAACATTAAATATACCAAAGAATGCAAAATTAGGAAATTTTGTGGTTAGTGTGAATGCTAGTGCACCCGGCTATCTCTCGTCTGGTACTGACACAA
>JAATVN010000168.1 GCA_014523595.1 Nitrososphaerales archaeon TH5888
GCCATCTGAAGATGTCTATCCAATTGTAGAAGACTCGATAAGAAAACGTGGAATTAGAGTTATCTGGTTACAGGAAGGTATTCACAATAGTGACGCAGAAAAAATCGCTCGGGATAACAATATAGAGTTTGTATTTAATAGGTGCATTATGGCTGAACATATGAGATTATTCAATGATAAATGATTAACGACAGCTCTCAGTATTATTGGCTCTCAAGGATATATTTGATTTCCGGTATATCTATCGATTATCTTTATTGCCTTTGTCGGGCAAGCTTGAGCTGCCATAACGATCCTATCTAGAGTATCAGCCGTTTCGGATTGGACTCTTGCCTTTGATTAATGTGCTTGTTTTTATCAAACTACAAATACTTTTGGTGCTATGGTTTCACATCCACCAAATGCTAAACACAAGCCTGGTTCAATTAGAATATGAAATCTACTTTTTATAGTATCTAAAAAGTAAGTTATCACAACCAAGATTACTTTTGGATTCAGCCTTTATAAGATCATGTGGATTCCTTTCCTTTTGATGTGACAAATTTTCTTCATAATTGGAATCCTTTGCATCGAAAATATTAGATGCTTCTAAATCGTATTGTTTTCTTTTCTTCCTATCAGATAGAATTTCGAATGCTTGATTTATTTTTTTGATTGTCTCTTCTGCATTGGGGGATTTGTTTCTGTCAGGGTGATATTTTTTTGCAAGTCTTCGATATGATTTTTTTATTTCTTGAAAATTTGCCTTTTGTGAGACTTTAAGGATTGCATAATAGCCCTGATTATCCATCCAATTAGACTACCAGTACCTATTATTTAATCACTTTTCATAAGATGGAAGAGTTTCAATAATAATGTAGATCATTAACAATTCTGACAAAACCGAAAATATAATATCATGACTTTTTGCCAGCGACAAGAGAGTTGACAACATCATAATAATTTTCCAAGGCCTTTTTATCATCATAGCATTTCTTACAAACGCATAATTGTGAAACAAGCGTTCTATCGCAATCTTTCTCAAATTCACATTCAGTACATCCAGCTAACGAACCGCATATAGCACATTTTAGCTGTTTTGAATTAATTGAAACATAGGCTGGATTTGACAAATCTATAGTATGGCACTCAACATGTTTTATTGATTTACTTGATCTTGACCATAATGCCAATTCACCTTTTGATATTTTTTTTCCACAGGACTTACAGTTACTACTAAATTTTACGGTAAGATTGATCCAATCAATGCCATTTGTTTGCAATATATTGAATTAACTAAGTCAAAGATAATAATCTAACGAAATCTTGATGGATTAATTAAATAATTAAATAATTAATTCTAGTTAGGAAAAATTCAAGTCCAATAAAATTGATTTTCTGAAAATTTTTTCAATTTTTGTTATGGCGGTTTTTTTTTCATCAATTATAGCCATTACGGCATCAAATAAGTCAGATGCTTCTTGCTCAAATGCTTGTATTAGATAATGATCTCCGTTTATGGTTACTTCTAATGAATAATATTTTAGACCATTTAACATGAGTGACAAATGGTTTGAGGCTTGTGTAATTTTGCCGCCCAAACTCAAAAGCGTTATCAGGGCGTCAAGACTATTCTTGTAACTCAAAAACATTACTCACATTGTAGGACCAAAAATTCATTGAAATAATCAAATCAATTAATGAAAAAATATTATTCTGTGATATACAGATCACCAAGATAGAGTAGTGAAAATATGATATAGTTATTGGGTCATCTTGGAGAGAGGGAGGCGATAAGAGAATACAGCCAATCGTACTATAACAAATTAACGATTTCGCTTGATTTAATCAACTAAATAAATATTATTCTTATTACATCGTTTACAGATACCAAACCAACCCGCTATTCTATTTTCCATCTTTTCTTCAAGAACATTTGTACCACATTCAAAACAAAAGTATCTTTTTTGCATATGATTTATCATTCTATTAATCAAAGAAATCATAGTATATCTTTATGATACCGTCAGCACATGATCTGAATGGACAAAAAGAGTTCTATTAGAAATCATCATTCTTCCTGACACTGAATACATTTTCTACTTGATTTTGTCTACTGAATACTGAATGCTATGAGAGTAATATGACATTTGAGTAGTTTTTGATCTTGAGTAGTTTTAATGTGATTTTGCAATAAAAAGTTTTGAATTATTACCATCATATCCGAAAAGATATGCCTGATCTGTTGAGGAATCTATGAGGATATTCTCAACAATGAAATCTGTTTCAAATTTATTGATAACGTTGTTGGTCGTATTTACTGCTATCGCCATGCTTTTGGTGCCGTTTGAATTTTTGGACAAAATGTTAGTCATGTTTTGGTCAATAATATAGAGTAATTTGTCATTTGGATTATACAAGATATTTTTTACAAATTCGCCTTGTATACCTGATAGGTTTTTCTTGCTTGAAAGATCTATAGCATTAACTTTTCCGTCAGTGCCTGCTTCGTACAAAATATTTTTCTCGGTGTTAAGAGTTAGTGCTATTGGACTTTGCACTGTTATGTTATCAACAATTTGGTTATTTGACTCATCTATTACTGAAATCATATTGTCGTATTTTGCACCTGCATATAATAAATTAGATTCCGGATCTAATTGAATATCTTTTATACCATATTGCCATTTATCTATATAGACAGATTGTAACGAATTTCCATCTATTACATAAATTCCGGGCTTACCACCCTCAGGATATAACGAACCAACGTATATCTTATTGGTAACAGGATTAATAGATATCCCTGCCAGCGAACCTTCTTTGCCTTCTTCAGTTTCACCGTACAATTGAATTCTCTTGAATTTATTGTTAGTTGAGTTGATCACATACACAGTATCATATGCAACGGTGGTGTCATTTTCGTTAACGATATGCTGACCTGTTGCATACAAAACTCCCCTGTTAGGATCTAATGCAATATTGGAAA
>JAATVN010000169.1 GCA_014523595.1 Nitrososphaerales archaeon TH5888
AAGGCAACATTAAATTATCCCCTATTGCTTAACATGATCAAGCCGGCCATAGTAATAGGGTGCGACCCGGTCCCATTCCGAACCCGGAAGTCAAACCTGTTATCGCTGCTGTGTTACTGATCTACGTGAGTGGTTGGGAAGCAGCAGTGCTGGCATTTTAGTATCATGACTTTCCGATCTGTCCTATCAAATGCTGTTTAGCGGGTCATATTTTCTCCAACATGCACTTCCGAAAGCAAGTCTTGTATATTCATGGCTATATTATCAAGAAATTCATAAAGAAAGACAAATTCCCTTGGATGCCAGATTCTACACTCAATTAAGCAAGCCAGGTTAACTACACGAACTGAAACAGTTCTCGTGACTTCTGACTTTAAGCTCTGAAATAAGAAATTGCTATTGTGCCTGTCCTTAGTCAATCTAGATGCTAAAATACTGCCACTCCAACCTGCTTCATCCACGACTCCATCATTCAAACTATACCAGAGTTTTGAATTCAAAAGATTTTGAAGATTAAAATCGTTTTCAACTAAGTACTGATTTTGAACAAGACAATAGATATTATGAAAAGGGCCCATTCTTACAACATCTTCTGAACCAACATAATCTATACTTCCTGAAAGCATTCGGATAAAGCCGTCTCTATTACCCAACCATTTTTCAAAATATGGTCGGTATCGTTGTGGTATATCAGAATCATATCGTCCAATTCTACATTTTATATCATCCAAGCCTAATAAATCAATTATTTCTTTAATTTGAAGAATTGGCAAGGATATCCTAATTGCTAGTTACGTTATAGCCTTGTATTCATTCTTACTCTGCATTGTGGCTCGCAATATATTTGATAATTGTTCTGATACCAAAACCAGTGGCTCCTTTCGGATTATATGTTTTTTCCTTAGTGCCCTCCTGGTTATAGGCTGTCCCAGCAATGTCCAAATGTACCCAAGGAGTATCATCAACGAAGTTTGATAAAAATGCCGCAGCAGTAATAGCTCCTGCTCCTCTTCCTCCAATATTTTTCATGTCTGCATTAGAGCTTTTCAACTGTTCTTTATAATCCTCAAAAAGTGGAAGTTCCCAAATTTTCTCACCAGTTTGGTTGGAGCACTCAAGAATTTTCGTTACCAATTCTTTATTGTTTCCTACTAGCGCTGCTACATTTGAACCAAGGGCTATTATCGCCGCTCCTGTTAATGTTGCCATGTCAATTATCGCTCGGGGTGCAAACGTTTTCACTGCAAATGCGAGTGCATCTCCCAGAATGATTCTACCTTCTGCATCAGTGTTTAAAACTTCTACAGTTTTACTGTTATACATCCTGATTATATCTCCAGGTCTGTATGAGTTACCTGACGGCATGTTCTCTACAGCTGGTATTATACCAATTACATTTGTATCAAAATTGAGATCAGACACAGCTTTCATTATTCCAATTACATTGCATCCTCCACATTTGTCATACTTCATCTCCTCCATTTTTTCAGAAGGCTTGATCGAAATTCCTCCAGTGTCAAACGTAACAGCCTTTCCAACAATTACAAATGGCTTGTCATTTTTTGTTGAACCAGAATACTCTATTACTATTAGTTTAGGAGAGCTAGAACTTCCTCTTCCTACGGCCAGGATGCCTCCAAATCCGTAGGATTCCAGCTCCTCCTTCTCAATCACCCTTACCTTGGTTTTCTTATTTTCTGACAGTTTCACTGAGAAATTTGCAAGGACTTTTGGTGAACAGTCATTTGGTGGCAAATTACTAACGTCGCGAGTGAATATCACTGCATCAGATAACACTGAGGAGTTTCTGATAGCATTTTGATTAGTATCTAGATCCTTTCCTATCAAGATCCTAACTTGATTTAGATCAGTGCCCTCTTCATCCTTCTTATAGTTATTAAACGAATAGTCCGATAATTTGATTCCCTCTACTATAGCCGATAAGTGATCTTTATCCATCTCCATGAAAGGAACCAATACGAATTCGTTTATGGCCAATTCTTTTGATTTAATGACTACTTTACCAGTCAAATTCCTGGTTTTTTCAGGATCTAAATTTTTCTTATCTCCCATTCCTAAAAGTAAAACTCGTTTTATGCTAGACCCCACAGTATTGTGGATGACACATATTGATCCCTCCTTGGCTGTAAATTCTCTCGTTTCAACAATCTCTCTTATTATAGGATCAAAATCAGTGGTAATTTCTGAAAGCGACAAGGATGAAACTTGATCTGTAAAGACATAATTCACCAATAGTTGAGTTTTCAATGATAAAATATTATTCTCAGCTTCAATTATTACCATGTTCAAAATCAGAAGTATACTTTATTTTAAAGTATTGAAGCCCCAACCAAAACTCATTATCTTGGATTCATATAAACAATTTAGAGTCATTAAACAAAAGAAATAAAAATACAAGAAAAAATGTGTTAGAAAAATCAAAATAAATCCTCTTGCAGTAAATTCTATAGGCCGATAGAGATCATGAGATTAGTCCTATCATGATACAATATCGATAAATGTGTAAGAATCAAGAATAAGAATTTAGGACATTTATTAAATATCTATAAGTGTGAGTAATGTCAAATCGATAAAGAACAGATATGGTCAATATAGTTAACAGAATTAATCATAGCCTTCTTGATATTCCATCAGAACTTA
>JAATVN010000026.1 GCA_014523595.1 Nitrososphaerales archaeon TH5888
GATTTTGCAATCTTATGAGGATATGATTTTCGATATCGTAACTGCCGACAAGTCTGTTGAATTCAAGAATCTTACGGTTAAGATGAATTCTGTTGAAATAGTCAGATGCTTTATTGCAATGCTATACCTTGCCATGAAAAGGAAAATACATGTTGAGCAAAAAGACGAAGAAATATTAATTACCTTGAACGAAAACATTGATTAACAAAGCTTAGTTACTTACATTCACACAGGTGCCTCAATATCTCCCGGACGCTGAAATTACAGCCAGAATCGAAGCAGCTCTATATGCTGCCGGTAGACCGTTATCCATCAGTGACTTGATGAGGGCAGCTGGAATTAATTCTAAAGAAAAAGTAGTCAAATTACTGCATGAACTGATAAAAAAAACGCAAAATGTTTTGACCGCTCTAGAAATCGCTCAACTTGATGATGATAAATTTGTGTTTCAAGTAAAACCTGTCTACATGCCTTTGATTAGGCGATTTGCTCAACAGCCGCTAATCCCCGCTGGTGCACTGAAGACTTTATCATTTATTGCTTATGAACAACCAATTACGTCTAAAAGGCTAGTTCAAATCCGAGGCAGTCAGGTTTACATACATCTCAAAGAGCTGAGAGCTCATGCGTTCATTGAATCGGAACGATTGGGGCGAATGAAAATATATAGAACAAGCAGAAAATTTCAAGAATATTTTGGGATAAATGATCTCAACGTACTCAGAAGCAAGATGATTCTAAAATAATTATTATTGCTCTTTGATTGCTTAATAGAAAACCTCATAATATGGATCAATTTCACTTATCATGCAATCATGAAAAAATCTATAGAGAATCTATCCGGTCGAAAGTATACCGGCGGCAGAAAAATCGCTATGCGGAGCAGACGCAAATTCGAAATAGATAGATATCCAAATGAAGCGGTCATTGGAATCAATGTCAAAGTGACAAGAAGAGTGCGAGGCGATAACAGTAAGACGGCATTAAAAACTGTTGAATTTGCAAATGTTTCAAATGTGGAAGAGAACAAAACTACAAGGTCAAAAATACTTAGAGTTATCAAGAACACAGCTAATAAGGACTACGAAAGAAGAGGAGTAATTACCAAAGGCACCGTGATAGAAACTGAATTAGGCTTGGCAAGAGTAATATCAAGACCTGGTCAGGTAGGTCTTATCAATGCTGTCCAGTTAAAGAAATAAAACCAATGGAAGCAACATTATCTTAAATCCGACATCAATTCGTTCATTTTGGCACAAAAGAATTTTAACGGCCTAAATCAAGGCAGCTATTTCCTCAGCTCCATATGATATTATCAAGTTAACTCCTGCTCTTATCATAGATGTAAAATATCCTATAATCCATTCATTTTCTTCGATGAGTCTATTGCGAGTAGCAGCCATTAGCATTTCATATTCGCCAGATACGTGTTGAACAGCTATTTTACAGCTGACTCTATCAACAATTCTGCATATCAAATCAAGATTACCAAATGATGGCTTTATTGTTATAATATCTGCTCCCTCACGTAAATCTAATTCTATTTTTCTCAACATCTCTCTTGAATTAGAGTATCCTATCTGATAGGTGGACTTGTCGATCTTTGAAAATTTCTTGAATGCGGTCAAACGAAAGGGAGAATAAAGACAGGAAAACTGTTTTGAAAAGGACATTATTTTGGTATCTCTGAATCCATTAATGTTGAGATTGTTCCTAATAGATAGTACCAATCCATCCATCATCGAAGACGGTGCAACCATGTCTGCGCCAGACTCGGCATAGCTAAGGGAAATCTTTGACATCAGCTTTAAAGTTTTGTCGTTATCTACTTGGTTATCTTGATTTACTATTCCACAATGGCCTGATAAATTATACTGACAAACACAGACGTCAGCAATTATCTTGATCCTTTTGTCAAAGTTACTTTTTATAGTTCTTATTGTGTTTTGAACAATCCCCTTACTATTCCATGCTTGCGATCCCCTTGAATCATGTAATTTGGGGGCCCCAAAAATAATTACCTTGTTAATTTGTAAAGCTAGAATTTTGTCAAGTCTATCTATTAGGTTCCTGTCAGACATAACATGAAGGTCGCTATTATTAGAGGCGGTGGATTTTCCTATGATTATGGGAGTTATCAAATTACTCGTTTTCAAAAGGGGATTACGATAGGTATCCTGAGATGTCAATTCTTTATGTATGATTTTTTATAAATATATGCATATTTAACCAAATGCAAAATATTGATGTCATGATACATTATTAATCGAAATATATCAAGAGTAAAATATGTTACTTTGTAAATTAGAGGAGTTTGACCACTGTATCTATTGGGATTCCGTCTTACAATGAAGAATTAAATATCAAAACAATTTTGGAAAGTGTGATTTTTTCAAATCTAAATTCAATTGACCTTGTCGAAATCATAATCTCTGATGATTCAACTGATGACACCCCAATTATCGTTAAGCAATTTATGGAAAATCATTCAAAAAAGATAATCTTTCTTCATAATGACAAGAGGAAAGGCGCAGCAAACGCTTGGAACAACATAATACAAAATGCCACGGGCGAAATAATTGTCCTATTTGACGCCGATGTGGTGCCAGAACCAAATTGTACTTTGGAATTAGTTGACAAAATCAATAATAATGTGGGTATATGTGCGTCAAATCCAAAACCGATTGCACATCGAGGAATTCCTGCAAGGGGTACAATTTTTGTCAATGGATGGTTGGAATCAGTAAGAGAAAAAGAACTTTCTGAATACACTGTAATGGGTAGAGGCTTATCTATACGCTCCGATATTGCTAAAAAAATAACTATCCCCGAAGGCCTAATTGCTATAGATCTATTTATACAAAGTAAAGTTTTGGGAATGGGTTATAATGTTGTCTTTAACCCGAATGCAATTGTTCTATTCAAACCAGCCAAGACGTTTGCTGATTTTTCTTCACAGGTAATAAGAGCAATTAATGGCCACAATCAGTTGAAAAAGCTTCGATACAATATAAAGAATCATCTTTCCATAAAAACTGCCCTTGTAGAATTTTTTCGTGTCACAATGAGAAACCCTATCGGGGCACTTTCTACCTGCTTATGTTATATCATGATTCCGTTCTATATGACGAGAATCAAAAATGCAGACTCTGCATTATGGCATACTGCACAAAGTACAAAATGAATACAGGTAATATGTTTAGAATTTCTAATTTTTTATCAAAAGTCTGACTTGAATGACAAAAATAAAAATGGTATAAATACTCCTCTTCAATTACGAATCTAGACTTGAGTGATAGTTCAATTGCATCTTGCGGATACATATGCTATCCAAGAGATAACAATGCTCAAAATTTGATAGAGTATTGGAAGAATTCTGACGTTGTTAAAGATTTGTATTTCGCTACTGCCACATTTGCATTTGAAAGCAAGCCGTATTTCCCGAATAATTCAAATCATTACATTCTTGTCAAATATGCTGGTCTTGATAAAATTGTTGAAGGGATTTCAAAATATAGGCGCCCAAACAACTCTCTTTTCCTCTTTAGTAATGAAACAGAATTATTCGAAAAATATCATGAGAAGGTAAGTTATGTCTCAATTTACTATACAAGATATGATCAAGACAATCACGAACTAAGAGATATCGCAGGTATTCTAGCAAGGAGAGACATGGTTGTAAGCGCAAACTTAGGAAATCTGAAATTTATGAATAACAAGAAATTGCCATTTATTTTTCCACATGCGGACAATATCATTATTTTAGAAGTTGAGGGTAAAAAGAGTCATCAGAGCGATCAGAACTATTGTGAAAAAACAAGAAAGGATGTTGCAAGAAAAGGGATTCCTCTAACTAATCTTGTAAGCTTCTCTATTTTGGAGAAACTAAGATAGTACGGTTCTGATCAGAACCGTTAAATATGAAGCAATTTTCTACTTTTTCGACCAATATTGAGCAAACCGATGGATTTGGGTAGTCTAAAAGTAGGTTCCTATATAATTATTGACAGCGAACCATGCCGGATTGTATCATATGACCATAGCAAGCCTGGAAAACATGGTTCAGCAAAAGCGCGAGTTTCTGCAATATCAGTATTCGATGGGTCAAAGCATAGTCTCGTTTCACCTGTTTCTGCTAGTGTGGATGTTCCACTAATAGACAAGAGAAATGGTCAAATCATTTCCATCTCCGGACAAACATTTCAAGTAATGGATTTAGAAACATTCGAAATGTTTGAAACTTCGTCAGTAGAAGATGAAATACGGGAAAAAATTGTGCAAGGAGCAGAGGTTGAATATTGGAAAGTTCTCGAAAGGGTAAAAATAACTAGAATAAAAAGCTAGTCCTGCCTAAAGTCAAATTATTGAAATAAGAAATTACTGCCTAGAGTACCATCTGTTTTAATTATAATTTGACAAATTGATAGTCCATCTTTGTAGTATCAAATATTATGACCGATGGTTCTGTTTCAATATTTCCTTCTATATTGGGAAACTCTCTGTGTGCACAACCAGGGTTTAGGACCAGTGTATCGCGTATTTTTTCATCTCGTTTCTTATGAGTATGTCCATGAATGACCAAATCGTACATTTGACTTGCGATAATAGCTTCGGTCAATTTATTACTGGTTCCATGATATATGGCGATTTTGAATTCATCTAATTCAAGGTGACAAAATTCTCCATACAGCTCTCCACCAATTTCTTGAAAATTTTTCAGCAATCCTAATTTTTCACCATCATTGTTTCCAAGTACCCCTATCAATTTGCTATTCAAGTGTTTGAATTCCTTTACTACTCCGGGGAAAACATAATCTCCAGCATGAATTACATAGCTGACTCTATTTTCATTAAATTTCTTTATCGCATTTTTTAGACTTGGCAGGTCATCATGAGTATCGGATATTATGCCTAAATTCATTAATAATGCAGATTGATAATTAGATATTGCAAATAAACGAATCTATTGAGAGTAATGAAGTTTTCAACGCTGCACTTAGTTTTCTTATTTATCACTTTGCGGAACTTCCCTTTTCTGATTAGTCTTGGATCGCTTTCGAATCTTGACAAAAAACCAGATGACGAAACCTGTTATAACACAGACAGACACCAGATCAAGATATATTGCGTATTTGTCAATATTTTCCCAATTATGTCCGAATATGATACCAACGTAAGTTAACATTGAATTCCAGATGAGTGATCCTAGAAATGTGTAGATTGAGAATTTAACAAAATTAGTTTTACCGACGCCACAGGGAAGAGATATATATGTTCGTACTGCAGGTAACAATCTACAAAAGAATGAAATTTTATCACCATATTTCTGGAACAACTCTTCGGTAAATTCAAGATGACTTTTTTTAAACAAAATGTACTTTCCATATCTTAATATGAATGCCCTTCCCGCCTTTATTCCTAAGTAATATGTTAGGATTGAGCCGACAAGATTTCCAAAAGTACCAGCAAGTACAACACTTACAGGCTCAAACGTCCCATTGCTAACCAGAAAACCTGAGAATGGCATAATGATTTCGCTTGGTATAGGAATCAGCGCACTTTCTAAAATGCTTAACAAAAAAATTCCTGGGTAGCCTAAAGTAGATATGAATGAAATGACGAAATCTATAATTGGTTTTAGGATTTCAAACGTGATTGACAATCAATAGTTAGAAAATTAATGGCATAAATATCTCTTTATTTTTTCCCTTGGAATTTTGGTTTCAGGATTACGTGCCGGAGGCGGGACTTGAGCCCGCGGCCTTTCGATTATGAGTCGAACGCTCTGACCAAGCTGAGCTACCCCGGCGCTCAGCCCCTTGACCAGAATGATTTTTTGAAACATAATATATTTTATTCAAAGTATTGGCTATCATTTAACGCCGGTTGTTTTTCTCAATGGTGTCTCGTAAGCATAATATTGAATCAATTTGATAGTAAATGTGCACTTTATCAAGAAACCTTTTAATTTAGATCTCTAATTTTTGTAGCTTATGAAGGATGCTATCAAGCGTGGAATCGTCAAGACAGTAGCCAATGGAGTCCTCATTTCACGAAATGGAAGAGGATATTCTAAGGATGAACTAGTACAATCAGGAGTAACAGATATTCGCATTGCACGTAAAAAGAAGATCCCAATTGATCCATTTCGAAAAACAGCCCATAAGGAAAATATTGAGCAACTCAAGGCTCACTTAAGTAACGAGATATCGACGACAACTACCAAGGTAAAACAAAAAAGAATCAGAAAAAGCTCAAAGCAAGAGTCTTAATTGAAATTACCAAAACTGGATTTCCCATTCTGTCCATTTACTACTCAAAATTGATTCGACCAATTGTGGATATATATAAATATATCCTCCCAATAATATACTCATGACTAGTCCACTAGTTTCCGAAAGCATTTCTTCGCTCCTTTCGTGGCCTGTTGGAAATTTAATGAATAATGATGCAATTATACTTGAAGCAGATAAAACTCTAGATGAAGCAATAAAAAGGATGAAGGAAAGAAATCTGCGCAGTGTTCTTGCATCACATCTGGGCGAAGTAGTAGGAATGGTAAGCAAGACTGATATACTCTATAAAGTAACATCTGAAGGCAAAAATCCCTCCAAAATTAAGCTGAGGGAAATTATGACATCTCCTGTTCTAGCAGTCAATCCACAAAATACCATAAGGGACGCTCTCACAATCATGAATAAGCGGAATGTAAGACAATTAATGGTTCATGCATATTCTGCTGTTCTCGGAATAATATCACGCGAGGATATTTCTAGGAAAATGGAAGCGATTGCTCTTTCATCAATAGATGAGGTACTTCATGGTACACCGGTCTGTATTATCGATACCAAGGCAATAGAATATGTGAAGGACTCTAGCAAGGCAAATTTCACATGTGCGTACTGCGGTTCTCCATTTGATACCAAAGAAGGCCTTTCAAAGCATATTGATAGACTTCACAATGAGTCTGGAATATTGGAAGGCGATGTCAGGCACTTAATGGAATAATTCCTTTTTCTTTTTTCCATATAATCGCCTCTTCACATACAAAGAAATATATCTATAATTAGTAACATATCTATCAATTCTGGATTTCATTTCGCATAAAAACATAAATTGTTGTAGATCGACCGATTTATTGTACTTGCAAAAGATAGATGTGTCTGGTGAATCAAAGTAGTGAGTGCAATGTATTTCTTCCTAGGAATGCTAATATAATATCTGAAATGATATTTTCAGTTGCATATCTTAGTTATGTGGTTTGTACAAATGAAATATTTTTAATTATTTATCGCCATTATTAAAAAAAGTGAGAACATCCAGGCAAGTGAGAACTTGATTCTAGTATCTCCGGATCACAATTATTTACCCTAAAGACACAACATATGAACCTGATGATTTATTAGTAATTTTCTTGACCAGTTCAAGTGTCAAGAAATTTCAAGTTATATCATGTTTATACCATCTCTCTCATCAGTTTTGTTTTATTTGCCACCAATGGACTAACCAGTGCACAACCAAACTTAACCACCCCAAATATCCAACCAAACTTAACCGCCCCAGATATCCAAACAAACTTAACCACTGCTAATGAGCTGTTAACCAATCAACAAACGGCCACTAGTCCTCCTTCATCATCCATAACTGAGACAGTTAATGAAGTCTTGTCTGGTTCAATTGACGGAATGATTGGAGAAACTGTTGACATTCTATCCAGTGATACTGTCAACTTGGGCGAAGACTCTGGAAAGAGTAGTCTTGAAGAGGAATTACCTTCAAGTCTTACCTTGGGAAGAAATAATCAAACTATTACCGAAGATATTCCTATTGAAACAAGAATAGAAGCAAACGCTAGCAATAATACCCAAAACGCTAGAAATAATACTCAAAACATTAGTAATGAAATGCTGCCCAATAATGAAAGTGCTCCAGACTCTGTAGACGAAATAAAGCAATTATTTCAAAGATCTATGTATAATTCAACAATTGTACAGAGTTTTGACAATAATAGTTTTACTAAATTAGTGAATCAAAACACTTTTGACGACCTTCTTTACAAAATGAAAAACATTCTGGATACCGATCTATTCAAATAGACTCAAAATACTTTACTAACCTTCTTCAGCTTTTGTTAACCGTAGTTTAGTGGCTCAATACGCATGATATAACCTAGAACATGTGTTATTATGCGCAGTATCAATATCATGAAGGTGGGATAAGCATTGCCGGCGGTTCGTAACGATAACAACTATGTTCATAATATTCTTGAATGTCCCAATCTACAACAAATAATATCTGTTTTTTCATATAATGTGGGGCTCATAGAGATCCAACCAATTTATATTATTTCAAAAGCATAAAATTATGATAATTATGTATTATTGTCATACAATGTTATATTTTTAATCTATTTAAAGATATTTGAAAACCTTATATTCTTTATATATTTATGTGAAAATATGAAGCGTATTGAAGCGATAGTTCATAGTGAAAGACTCCCAGAGTTAAATGAAGAGCTAAAAAAGATAGGACTTAGCGGATGTACAATAGTGGACTCAAAAGGTAGAGGAAAGGGTGAAAAACCAGTAGTACAATCCGGACGTGGAACGGGAAAATATACTTCAGAATTTTCTGCCAGGGCAAGTTTATCTACAGTTGTGGATGATAGTGAAGTTGATAAAGTGGTAAAGGCAATTTTGGACACCGTAAGTACCGGTTCTCCAGGTGACGGAAAAATCTTTGTCTCGACAGTTGCAGAGGCAATAGATATAGGAACCCAAAAAAGAGGAAACGGCGCTCTCCATTAAATTTTCTGTTTATTAATTTTTTCAATGTCTTGCAAAACAGTGGTTGGATTCTATTTTTTCTGATGAGGTTTGCGCTACAAATCTCATTTTCATAAACTGAAAGTATTTCTACACATCTCCGATCAAAAAGTAAGAGAAACATATCACTTTTAAGTCAGATAACAAAATTATCTAAATATTAATGGCTATTGGCAGACAAATAAGACTTTCAAGGATACTAAATAATGGCAAGATGCTTTGTATTCCTATGGACCACGGAATAACAAATGGTCCAATACCCGGGCTGGAAGATGTTTATGGATTTATTTACCGATGTGAAAATTCTGGTGTTACAAGTGTCATTATAAACAAAGGGATTATCAAATCATTGCCTCGCCCCCCAAAAGTAGGATTAATTGCGCACTTGTCTGCTAGTACCTCACTAGGACTTTCGCCAAACAAGAAAGTACAAATGGGCAGTGTGGAGGATGCAATAAGGCTAGGCGCCGATGGTATTTCAGTCCATATAAATATTGGCGCAAAGGAAGAACCCGAAATGCTCCAAAAATTGGGAATTATTTCCGATAAATGTAATGAGTGGAACGTCCCATTGATTGCAATGATGTATCCTAGAGGTGAAAACATTAAGGATCCATTTAGTGTGGATATAGTATCACATGTGGCCAGGATTGGCGCTGAGGCAGGGGCAGATATTGTTAAGACTGTATATACTGGAGACACCGAATCCTTTAAGATGGTTGTAAGGACTTGTCCTGTTCCTGTGGTTATTGCAGGCGGACCAAAGGCAACAACGGATGAGGACATATTGGAAATGTGTGACGGTGCAATGCAAGCTGGAGCGATTGGTGTTACCTTTGGACGTAACATATTTCAACACAAGAATCCTCCGCAGATACTCAATGCATTATCTAGAATTATTTTTAACAGTGAAAAACCAAAAGAGGCACTAAACAATATTGTCAGTTCAAAAAAATAAAGAATTCATTCTAAAACCGCTTGTAGAAAAAGAAAAACTTGATGACTTTTTATCCAAAGTATCGAATGTATCACTAATTTATGGCGACCCTTCCGTTATCACAAGCAAAAAATTCAGAACAATATTTCATTCTGATAATGCGGATTTTGTTGTATGCGACACTTTGGACTTGTTGAAGAAAAGTAAGAAAAATCTTAGCAAAAGTGTAGGTTATATAAAAAAGATATCAAATAATAACGATTTAGAAGAAATAGTCCTTGCATCTAAACATGGTGCAGATTTTGTAATTGTTGAGGCTACTGACTGGAAGATAATTCCATTGGAGAATCTTATAGCCAAACTTCAGAAGTCGGGAACGAAAATTTACGCAACAACAAGAAATTCAGAGGAAATTAGAACTATGTTCTCTGTTTTAGAACTTGGTGTTGATGGTGTTATATTGGAAACAGATGATGTATCTCAAGTTGAGAATTCACACGACTTGTTTGATAATCCTACTTTCAAGTTAGAATATGCAAGAATATTAGAATTAAAGGACGTAGGAATGGGTGAAAGAGTATGTGTAGATACAGTATCGATGATGACCATGGGTGAAGGTATGCTTATAGGCAGTAAATCAAATTTCTTGTTCCTGGTACACAACGAATCTGTAGGTTCCTCTTTTACCTCCCCTCGACCATTTAGAGTAAATGCTGGGGCTGTTCATTGCTATACTGCCATGTCTGATGGAACTACAAAATATCTATCCGAGCTTGAAGCGGGTGTGGAAATTCTAGTTATTAGCAAGGATGGAACAAGCAGAAAATCTACAGTAGGGAGATCCAAAATAGAATCCCGACCTATGAAATTGGTAAAGGCTCAAATAGATGATTCTAAGGGAACTGTAATTCTTCAGAATGCTGAAACGATAAGGTTGATCACAAAAGACAATAAACTGGTATCTGTCACTGATCTAAAAGTAGGTGATGAAGTCCTAGCTTATGCCAAATCTTCATCTGGAAGGCATTTTGGTATGCCAGTAGATGAATTTATTTTAGAAAAGTAAATGAAAACAATTCCAATAGTGTCCCGATAATATTCGATCCATTACCAATTATATGAACCCTAAATAAGGATTGGTAACCTCTCATCAGTGTAATACCTTGGGTACAATTTTATTTATTGTCTTTAGATTTGGGCCTTGTGTATTTACGAGATGTAGAAGGGATGTAAACCATTTTATTCTATGTTGAATACTAATGATTAACCGTTCATTGAACTGGCGGGTATATTGCAGGAAACACTCCAGACCTCCCACCAGTTTATCTTGATTTTGCAACTATTTGTAATCCCACGTCTTTCAGATGAAAATTTGACAAATTGATTATTATCAATTCCCACATTCTCGAATTGGTGAAGTTACTCATTCGGTACTAATAATAAGTAAAGATACCCAAGTAATGATTTATCATCTCAATGGAAGGATCTGATTTTTTTGAGTACCTCTTGTTGCTTATTGTAATTTAGAGACGAAAATTACAATCTCCTTTTCTTAATCATCGCGTAGATACCATTAATTTTTTAGCTAATGAGATGTAAAAACCTAGCATACTCTGGAATCTTGTCGATCTTACCTGCTTATTTTATTAATTTAATTTATCATCAAGTTTATTTTTTTTAAGTATGGGTGATATGGGCTGATTAATGGACAGAAAATAATTTCATGTTACTTGAATTTCAAGATTCCATTATCCGGGGAGACTGCAGAAAGGTTCTATCAGGAC
>JAATVN010000170.1 GCA_014523595.1 Nitrososphaerales archaeon TH5888
TCTAACGCAGTCATATCAGAGAACCTGCCAATTGTCCGTCAAGGACAGATAATGTAATCAAGCTGTTATTATTGTTATTCGGGATAATATTACTAGAAGTAAAAGTGGTCTGATACAAATATAAAAAATAAAGAAAGGGGGATTGGACGTTTTTCATTGCTGATCTTCTACTATAGTTATTACGCTATTGGTTGACCATTGAATGTAAGTGATTTCAATGTATCCTGATTGAGCTTTACTATGCCATCAGGCAACGGAACGTAGTCTAAACTTTCAGCCTGTTTCTGACCGTCAGTTATTGCCCATGAGATGAAATCGACTAGTGCTTTGGCTTTGGCTTGGTCCAGATTTGGATTTGTACTCAACTCCTTGTTCAAGAGTAGATATGAGAAGCTTGCTATTGGATATGAATCAGCGCCTGCTGCATTTACAAGCGAAACGTCAGTCCATACACCATCTCCCTTTGGAAGTGATGCAACATAGCTCTGTACTGCTGCCATCGTAGAGTTGAGGGTTGCTTCAACAAAATTACCTTCCTTGTTCTGGATAAATGCAAATGGTGTGTTTGTGGTTAATGCATAACTTAATTCAATATACCCTATTGTGTTTGGAGTTCCCTTAATGGCGTTTGCGACTCCTTCATTTCCTGGTGCACCAATACCGACAGGCCATTCAACTGACTTTCCTTTACCTAGTTGATCTTTCCATGCTGGACTTACACTTGATAAATAATCAGTCCATACAAATGTAGTACCTGAACCGTCTGACCTATGAACTACTACTATATCATCACCGGGTAGAGTCTTGTCAGTATTTAGAGACTGGATCTTGGGGTCATTCCATTTGGTAATCTTTCCTAAGAAGATGTCAGCTAGAACTTCACCTGAAAGTTTTAGTCCCTTGTCAGGAATGCTTGGCAGATTATAGGCTGCTACCACAGAACCAATGGTTTCTGGAATATGTACTGCTCCTGGTGCTTTCTGGGTTTCATTCTGAGTCAGAGGTGCATCAGTTGCTCCGAAATCAACTGTTTTTTCTGTAAATTGTTTTACACCGCCACCGCTTCCGATCGACTGATAATTGATATTGACATCAGGCTTTACTTTCTGATATTCGACTCTCCATGTATCAATTAATGGAAATGGAAAAGTTGCTCCAGCTCCATTGATTGTTACTGCACTTTGCGCATATACACCAGCTGACATTATCGTAGATGTAGCCAAAAGTATAGCTGCACTAATTCCTATGAGTATTTTGCTTATTAGCATAGATCACCTAGAATAAAATTAGTTGATAATTATTTGGCATGTTTTTACAGTAGTGAATACGCATCTATATACATCAACATAATCTATATGTAATTTTATCAGCATAAAATACGTTAGTGTCTGGAGTTGAGAAATATTTAATTGACTGCTGACAAAAATACATAGCTGTAAATGATCCTATGTGATCTAAGTAAATACCAAGGGAAACAATTAACATGCCCATTGCTCTTAAAGAATGTGTGCATACAGTAATACTAGAAAAGAAATATGATTATCAGAATCGTCTATTTGCACTTTGCGAATCATGTTATTGGACAGCGACTATTTTTTTAAAGATTGAAAATTATCACTGCCCCCTTTGTCAAAGTAGGGATGTTGCTTTGATTCCTCTAAGTAGTGGAGAAAAGTATGAATATTCTTTGGAACCTAAACAGGGATTACAAATAAGCTTCTCAATCCTTGACAGAAAATTACCAAATAGTTCTTAGAAGATAGCCTGGATAGATTATGGCGTATTTGTCATAATTCCATTTGGAGTAGCTTATTAATCTGAAATAGAAAGTAGTCAAAATTCAAATCAATATTGAAATAAAGTATATTTTTAGCAAGTTATCAAATAAAATATTGCAAAGGGAATCGGTTAGGCTATCAATCAAAAATTCAACTTCCTGCATGTTTCTTGAAGGTGATTTGATAATTCCAGACAATCCCATAGGAATTATTATCTTTGTTCACGGGAGTGGAAGTAGCAAGAGTAGTCATAGGAACCAACTAGTATCAAATAAATTAAACGAAAATAATATTGCAACGCTATTATTTGATCTGTTGTCCAAGGAAGAACAAGACAGTGATATACAATTAGAGAACGCCAATTTAAAAATTCCAGGCGCAATCCTGAATAAATTCAATATAACTTTACTTTCAAAAAGATTATCAATGGCAACTGAATGGATTATGAAACATCCGATTATTGGCAATTTGGAAATAGGATATTTTGCTTCAAGTACAGGTGGAGCATCCGCATTAATGGTAGCAACCAAATATCACATTAAAACAATCGTTATTCGGAGCGGACGGACAGATCTGGTAGATTATGACCTGCTAGATCAGATAGTATCACCTTGTTTATTTATCGTAGGTAGCAAAGAAAAATCGCTCCTCGATATTAGTAAACTCACAATAAAAAAACTAAGAAACGTCGAAGAAAAAGAACTCAGTATCATCGAGAACGCTTCACACTTGTTTGAGGAAGAAGGTTTACTGAAACAAGTCTCAGAAGTTGCCACTCAATGGATAATACGGCATTTTAAGTAATACGCTAAATACTAAATTTGATATTCAAATATAGAAACTATGGCTCTGGCCAACGTCATTGCTAAAATTCCGGAGAAAACAATTTGAAAAGATCAGGTTTAATATTTGCACCCTATTTAGTAATTGTATAGATGATATTTGGCAGATTCGTTCGTAGATTTCAATTAAAAATAAAGAACAGAGAATCTGCAGGTAACATTCTTGCTCAGACATTGAAGGCTGTAATAAAAAAAGAAGATAGAAAAGATACCATAATACTTGGTCTTCCTCGTGGAGGATTACTAATAGCAGAAATTATTGCGTTAAAATTATCTTGTCCTCTTAATCTAATAGTCTCCAGAAGGCTTCGCGCACCTCATAATGATGAGGTTGCGATAGGTTCTATCACTGAAGATGGCACTACCTACCTGAACGAATTGGTTGTTAGTGAGCTTAAGATATCTCAGGAATATGTTAAAAACGAAATATCACATCAGTTGGCTGAAATAAAGCGTCTAGTTCATGAATATATTCCAGAGGATAAAACTTTTCTTGATAGAATAGGTACCAATTGTGAGAGCAAAACAATAGTTATTGTAGACGATGGCGCCGCCACTGGATCCACTATTATCTCTACTGTTAGAAGTTTAAGAAAAAATACCAATCATCATCGACTTGTAGTCGCCATTCCTGTGTCGCCAAAAGGAACTGTTAACTTGTTGCGAAATGAGGATATTGATCATCTTGAAGTTATAACAAGCCCGCAAGATTCCAACTTTGGTTCTATTGAACAGTATTATCAGAATTTTAATCAAGTTACTGACAAACAAGTTCTGGATATTATTCAAAGAAGTATAAGAAAATGAAATACCATGGCAATCATATCTTCAAAATTAGATTAAAATAAGTTACGTGGACGTTATATACTACAGGTTCGGTACTAGGAATGCCCTTGAGTTTGCTTATATCGACAAAATGGCTTTACAATTCAATTCAAAAAAAGGACGATACCATTATAGTAGATTCAAGATCTTTTTTAGAATATAAGAATGGTCATGTACCTGGGGCTGTAAATATTGATCTTTTCCAACTACATTGGTTTGATACTACCAAAAGAGGTATCAAAGACTTTAACAGACAAACACGATTATTACTTTCTAACATTGGAATAAAAAAGGATAGCATGGTAGTTTTTTATGATAATATATCTGGTATGTACGCAGCGAGAGGGGTTTGGTTGCTTCTCAACTTCTCTCACGAAAATGTTTGTATGTTGGATGGCGGTTTTGAAAAATGGAAAAAAGAAGGATATTCAATCGAAGTAAAAAGTAATCCTCTGAAATATTCTAAATTCAGGGGAAAAATCGATGCAGAGATCTTGGCGACTACTCAAGACGTAATGAGATCGTTGAACAATAAGAATGTGGTAATAGTTGATGCTCGTTCCAGAAAAGAATACGTCGGTTATGAAGTAAGGGCTGCAAGAAGAGGACATATCCCATCTGCGGTAAACATTGATTGGAACGGAAATATTGAAACAGACGTTTTTAAAAGTAAGCAAAAGTTATCAAAAATATATTCAAAAATTCCAAAGAATTCACAGATAATAACATATTGTCAAGGAGGATATCGGGCAGCTCATGCATTTGTTGCCTTAAAGACTTTGGGGTACAGGAAAGTAAAAATGTATCTGGGTTCTTGGGGCGAATGGGGAAATAGACCTGATCTTCCAGTGGAACGGTAATGCTGAATAAGTTTCTCAGAATTAGTCTTGATATAGTAAGCTTAATCTAGAATATTGTTTGATAGATCTAGCCATCATTATTCCGTTTCATTGTTAATTGAATATTTCTTTCAATATGAATCAACAATAAGGTAAATCTTATTAGACTCAACTTACATTACAATTGAGTCAGTTTGAATTACATTGAATGGTGTGTAAAAAAACCTAATAAGCTTGCAGGACGTACTCATGAGGAATGGTTACAAGAATATACAAGATGGGTGTTCGGTCCATTTCCATATCACAGAAAAGGAACGCCGTTATTCGCTCATGGCAATTTTAATGCACGTACAGGGTGTAGAAAGGAAGTTAATTTGAAAGACGGCCCTGATAGTAGCGTTACGATTTTTAAGAATGATCCTATAATTCTTGACGTTATGAATGCAAATTTCATTATAAGTGACGTTGACAGATTGGGTAACATTATTCAAAATGATATGGACATAATAAGTGCCCTTGACTTCGAGGATCAAATGCACTCTGAAGGAAAGGTAGAATTTAAGAACATAAACGACATATCGTTCACTGATTTAAGTACTTGTGTGGAAGATGTAAGAACGCTACCTTTTCAATTTTTAGTTAGTAAGTATAATCCATATTTAGGAGAATGGGACGTTCCTATGCCACCTGGAACACAGAAAGGGGCCATGTCAAGTCAGCTCCTCTTATTTAAAATCCCCGAGGAGGGCGAATACTTTTTAAAATTTGAGGCAAGGAGTTTTTCGGATTTCGAATCGTGTGGAATATATCAGATTATTGTAGTAGACAGAAACATCACACCAGGTCAACACTCGAATCAAAAATACAATTTTAAAGATCGTTATGCAGACCTTAAAGGCCGAGTTCTTTCAGTAACGAATGGCAATGTCGTGTCGCTTGACAAATGACTTATGAAGATCGATATATAGGATGATAAACAAAGATAAGGTCAAATTTTCTTGTAGGTAAACGTAAGTAGTAACTTTCATGGTAATGCGTACAGTGCGTACAATATTCCTATCTATCTAGATGACTTGAATTGATGTCTGTCAGAAACTTCCAGAAATATCCTTAGTAATTTTCGAGGTACTAGGATAGACCTCTATGTCATAAATGGACCTGGTGGAATATTCTCCGGGTCCCTCAGCGCCAAATGAAATACGGTATCTCGACTCCGGAAGTGACTTAACTAAAATGAAATATCCACCGACCACTGCATAATAACTACCTGGTTTCAAGGGCTCGTCTTGAAACTCGTTCAGTATGCTGCTTGCTGGAACCCTTAACCGAAAGAGAGGGGATTCTATTTTATATGATATTAATTTCGGAACGATCTTATAAGACTTTTTGGAATTACTTTTTTTTATAACTGCCCAAATTGTCCTTATAAGATTGAAATCACTATTCACAGCCTTTCTCAATTGGAGTTCATTTTCAATCGTCTTACCATCAAAAGTATCGCCAATGGTGTAATACGCTACCGTTATAGGTATGAGTACTGATGTTCCTTCAATAACTTTGTAACCTTTATCTCCTGTTTTATCTAAAAAACTATTTGGATCTTGATGTCTAAGTGCGCCTGGAATACCGCTTGTTGGCCTATAATTTATATTTCCTCTTAGGAACAAAATATCTTCTCCCTTATAGGTATCAACTTCATTTGATAATAGCCAATTAGTCCATATTGAGCTCCAATCACCATATGACATGCCTTTGAAAGTCTCCCATGGCTTTAGCACATCTAGCTTCATGTTAATCCATAAATTATCCGTTCATTTATGCATGATCATGGTGCAACAGGTGTAACTTTCGAAATAGCTAATCTAAAAGAATCTTAACATAACCAAGAATATCCCATTGGCTTATTGCTGAGTTGCACACGGATTTGCAAAGACCGTCGTCACTAATCAGAAATTTGATCATTCGAAGATTATACCATTCCATTGAAGATAATCTGTGTCCGCAAGAAAGTAAAAAATAAGGGATTGAAATAACATTCAGATAACAAAATACATTGAATAAAAAGATTCAGCAAGGGATTTATTATGACAAATTTTCGGAGTTCAAATTTGCAGGTAACCATTCTTTTGCAATAGTTTTTCTTCGAGTCTTGAACGGAGTTCATGCAAGCCAAGTAGGACGTTCGTTGATGGGGCTCTGGCATGTTTATGAATTACTAAAGAAAGGTAAGGTAAGTGACTTGGGACATTCGGTTGTTCCTGGGGGCGAGATTTCAGTACTAATTGGCTATGGCCCCGAAATTTTCAAAATTCGTGGTGTAAAAAAAAGAATACCACGTGATTTTGAGGGATCTCAGTTCCTTCCAGCCAAATCAAAAAAGCCAATATTAGATGGATCTGAAATTAAATATGTAAACGGTCGCTGTGTGAACCTTGGGATTTCAGAACAGATAGCGGTACAGTTCATCTCTAAGAGTCAGCTAGCGTCAAATAGAGCCATAGTAGAAACATCAGAATATATTTCAGACCAAAAATCTAGTAAGGGGTGTTTAGAATTAACGAAATTCTATACCGGATTCCAGCGCGATGATAGACGAAGTTGGCTCGGATTTCACGACGAACTTTCCAATTTGAGAGATACCATCGAAAGGAAGGATGCCATATGCATAAATAAACAGTATAATCAGCTTGTACCAGACGATTTTTGGACAGTATGTGGTACTTACATGTCATTTCTAAGAACGGAGATAGATCTTGGAATCTGGAGAAAACTAGGACGCAAAAATCAGGAACTAATAGTTGGTAGAGAGAAATCAACTGGAAAGCCATTATTAGGAATAGATAAACGGGGAAACCCATTATTTGCTAAACAAATTCGAAAAACCTGTTCTTTTGATAAATATGATATCCGGTATCATGATCACCCTAATTACTTCGAGCCTGAAGTGTCTACTAGGGAGAGAAATCTGATAGATGCTGTTGCGTCACTTGACATTCTGAGTCAAAGTCATATAGGAAGAACTCGTCACATTGGCCAAACAAGCAGTAAGGACCCTTCTTCACGACGGATATATAGACAGGGGTTTGAATTCATTGAACCTTGTGCCAAAGAGCGAGGATCAGTTAAAGTAGGTTTGAATTTTGTGAGCTTCCAAAACGATCCCAGGCGGTTGCTCTTCATACTGCGTGATCCGCGGTGGTTAGGGAAATCAAATTTTGGAGGAACTCATAATTTATCCAAGGATTTTCTTTCGGTACAGGCATCTGGAATGTTTTTTGTTCCACCAATTGAAAGAGGATTTCCCGGTTACTCCATCTTCCAGTAAAGGATATTATTATTGAATTATTACATGTATATCGAGTAAGACAAATACTTTTCACTCAGCGGGCGTTCCGGATTATGGACCAGAGTACTGAGTTAAGAGTAGATCGAAATAGTCTACTTTACAACTAAATTATATGTGGCATTTTGAGAATAATCGTAAGACGGATCCACTGGATTTACTACACTAACCGCATAACTTAGCTTGTGATCACCAGCTGTCAGCGGCTTTAGTAATAGCGTGTAACCTTCTGAAAGTGCCTCGAACGTGCCAGAATAATCACCCATTAATTTGTTATTCATTGTGATATTGAAGAAATCTGTCATAATCCTGTTCTCCTCGACTTGATAATCTGCCTTTACTCCATCCAAGCTTACTGAAGCGGCCACGCCTTCGTTTCCTGCTTTTGCACAAGCCGTAAGATCGTTTTCATTGCTTATCCCTTCAGTTCCGTAATCACACTGGCTGCTTTCTATCGGCAAGAAAATTGCCTTTCCTGCAGGTACATCACATGTCCTAACAGGAAATTTATCTTCTACTGGAGGAACCCCAAGAAAAAGTACGTTGTTCAACTTATCCTCTCCAACAAAGCATTTACTAGAATTTTTTGTATTATCCTTTCCGGTCGTCGGATCGATAAAATAAGGATGGTCTTCCGCGGACATAGCAAGACTAAGCTTCCACCATTCGGCAAGCCACGCCTTCAGCTGTTGTCTTCCAAAAGGGTTTGAATCAGCAGGGTATACAAAATCATTTGGTTGAACCGCATGCAAGTTAATATTTAGAGGGTATGACATAGAGAATAAACTCAGGATAATGGGAAAAATAACCATACTTACCAGGCGATTTGTCAATTTATTTTTCATGAAAAGCATTTCATTTCCTAATGTATATACTTTTTCGCGAGAAGTTAATCTAAATTTACTCTCCACTAAAAGAAAGCGCGTTAAATACTAAAAAAGATAACACATTTTCACAATTGCATTGGTTGCCTGTCACTATAAAGTATTATTAGATCTTTCCTTAGAAATTAATAAATTTAATTAGTCGTTCTAGACAAGACTATGCATAAGTAATGACACTTGAACGTCTTCAAAGGTTGAATTTACTCAAAGGAATCGGCTTCTCTATTCTCTTTGTCATTATTGCAATTATTATTTTTATAGGGATAATTGACAGATCAATTTTCCATCTTTCATACTTTGAGGAAAGTACTCAATATTCTTCTCTGAACAGAAATGTATTCATCTTAGTCATGTCATCTGCTCTAGCAACACAATCGATTTTTTTTTATAAAATATACCTAGATACGTTAACTTTACGAAAAACAAAATCAAAAAATTTATACTTAATTCCATTAATATGTCATTTTATAAATTTAGCTCTGATTGCTGTTCTCTTAACTCAAATTTCTTATGAATCTAGATATTCTAAATTTCTAATTTTGTTTACAATTTGGCTCAATACTGGTATGGGGATTTCGATTTTGCTTATTTTGGCTTATCGATTTGTTTTATGGCTAAAGGAGAGTTCGAAGAAAAGCTTTGTTGTAATAACGTACGTTACATCGATTATGTTATTCGTAGTTTTAAATGGAGCCATTTTACTCTATTTCACTTTGGGGTACCGTGTGGGTCTTGCGTATATCACATCGACCACAGAACCCTCGAATATTTTCTCTTCTCCTCACATTGAATTATCAGTACTAATTAGCATTCTAGGAATCTCATCATTCTTTCTCTTGTGGGCATCTTCGATTTTATTATTGATTTACCGCAGAGAGAAGATAAAAAAGAAATATATTTTGGTAATAGGAGCATCCCTTGCGATATTCCTAAGCCATTACGCTTTTTTGTGGGGCTTTAGCTCAATGAGGTTGACAAGCTTTACTATGTTCCATGATATTTATGCTTTAACTTCAATTATATCTTTACCATTAGGAGGTATCTTTTTTGGATTCACTTTTTGGATTCTTGCAAGAGAAATAAGCGTTTCAAAAGATGATAACCTTGGACATAAACAAGAATTTATGAAAATTAAACAGTCTATGTACTTGACCGCCATAGGCATAATCCTACTTGTCCTGTCAGCTAGTCCACTTGATATAACAAGATTGCCATATCCTCCGTTTGGCATGGTTTCTTTTACTTTTATGAATGTTGGTGCTTTATCTTTTTTTCTTGGAATTTATAACTTGGCTACGGCGGTAGGAGCAAGTACCGATTTTCGGCTAGGCTTAATGAAGTCTGAATTCCTATCTTCCATTGGGTCATCTCAAGAACGGCTATCCAGAAGATCCAATCTTGTTCAAATTTTAAAGCGTTTTAAGAATCATTTACTTGAGACTGAAACAGTTCAAGAAGAGATTGATAAAGAATATATCAAAGATGTCATGACTGAAACGAAAAGAAGAATTGGGAATCCGGACAAGGTTATTTTTTCCAGAGGTGAGGCCCCTTTTGGGAGATCATGGGAGGCTTGGGTAGAGTTATGGTGCAGGTGGTATTACGGTGACCGGTTAAAACATGAAACGACAGACAAAATATGTGTAAAATGGAATCAAGAGAATGAAGATCAGGAGGTATGTTTTTTAACTAAAACTTTGATAAATACCTCTAAAGAAAAGTTTGAATACGAAACTACAGTAACAAAAGGACGACTATTATTTCTTCCATTGATAAATAATCTAATTAGTTTTTATGAATATCCTAATCTTAGATCGGAAAATGACTTGCAAATGTTTGCCAAAAGCGACGCAGATAGAAAAAAGATTGTCTTTCTATCGATTAATGATTATGAAATCAAAAACATAGAACAATATAGAGTTCAGTCACATTTGTTTGATATCACTCTTCTGGGAGATAATGAACATAAATCCGAAAAGATGAAAACTCGGGCGATAGCTGATGGATACTGGCTTTTTTTAAATTTGTTGCAGTTGGGAAGTAACAAAATATATTTCACAGTAGAGATATCCTTATCAGGAGATACTCTAGAAGAGAATTTACGTGCCTCGCGAAAAGATAAGTTCTTGATACATGTATATTATAACTTAAACATGGAAGACAATTAAATCTTCGAACAGTTGCTATCATCCAGTTTTCTTGGGATTTCAGTAAGGTCATTACTTACGTATCTTTACCTAAATACAATAACAATGAGATGTTTGTTTTAATACCTTCTGGTAAGCCTCTTCAAACATATCGACTTTCATTACCACTGGTTGATAATTTCTGTTTGCTTTGAAGATCGACTTAAAAATCTTACAAACCAATAATTATAACCAACATCTTCTAATTTTGAAAAGTGCAATTACGAACAGTACTCACAGGTGATTATTTTCTAAGGCATCGCGTGGGTACTGTACTATCTGACTTTTATTTCAAAGTGAGTTTTTTGTTGATATGGTGGGATACCAGTACCATGGGATTTTAGCTCGAAATCTTTCCCTACCTGGTCGGTTGGAGCTTTTAGCAGAAGTAGCTTACTTGCCCAAGCACCCCTCTGCGGTCCTTCGGGCATTTCAACATCCCACTTTTTCAAATCAGGATTATTAGGATCAGCAGTAAAACGATCCGGTGTATAAGTTACTTCTTCGACAAGGTTAGTCAAATCTGTCCAGTTTTGACCTCCCTTAGTCTTGATATTAACCGATTGTCTTCGGTCTTCATTTCGTGCAGAAAATTGACATGCTGCACTTACTTTTGGGTCATCATTTAACTGATTGTTTTGTGTGTCGGTATCTCCAATAATGAAATTTACGCCTACGACATGCACTACTATGACAGTATTTGGATTAACGGTAGCTTCTCCCTGCCGAGTTGCAGGACTATTTATTTCTCCATGTATAAACAAATACTTGTCGCCTTCCGTATACACTGGATTCTGACCGAATACCCATTCATTATAAGCTTTCAGAGCCTGTTCATGACCAAATTTTTGAACCCATATCATAAAATCTACCTCCTGCGCCATCAGAAGTCATACATAATACCTGTTAATAAGTAATTTGTTACCATGTAGCATTCCCGTAGGATGAGAACCAACTAGAATACGACTAAAATGTATTAATATTATAATCAACTCCTATCTTTGTAATACCAGACGAACAGGATCCAAGAGATTCTATCCTAATACTATCACTGATAGGTTTCAAAAATATCCAAAAGCCATCTGAAACTATTCTGGTTTTGCGTGACGGATGGTCGAATATGTTTTTTTTTGGCAAGAACATATCTACGATTGGAGACTGAACCCTGAATTCTTTTAGTTGATTTGTAGTCAGCTCTAGTTCATTAATATTGATCTGAAGATCTTTAACTGCATTCATTCTTTCTCTAGCTGTACTTAATAATTCTTGATCATTTTCTCCATCCTCATGTAGAATAGATATCCAATTTATTATTGGCATAAAAACCGACGTTTCCTTTGGAATCTTAATATTTCTAACAGGGATTTTATCAGATGATTCTAGGGTTTGACATAAAAAGAATACATTGCTATCAATTTGGTTCAAGTACGCATTTTTCCCATTGATATCAAATAAAGGGTTAATTTCTTTTGGAATTTGTATTATCCAATTCCACCATTTAACGGTCCAGTCACTATAGCTTAAACCAAATGGTCTTTCATTAATTCCAAATATTAAATCTTTAAGCTCCACCAATAAGGCTCTAAACAAATGATTGTTTCATGTATTTAGATTTAATGACTAAAAGTGTGGTGGTTAGAAAACCTACTACTCGCAAGTCAAATAATTAATTAAAATCAACTTCTTACGACTGTCGTCGTTATCTTCCGCATAAAAGCGAATTAACTACTCGAAATGAATCAGAACAAAACCGTACAATTAGGACTAGTTATGCCTTATGTAACGAGCTGATGACAAATAACCTAAAGTCATATTTCCCTTAAGAATTGCTTCTATGATTTTAATCAGCCGATACATATAATGCAGATTAAATGAACTGAAATTATTAAACCTTTTGTATTCTGTGGTTATGGAATCATTTACGTAGTATTCTATAACATGAATGTAAACATGTTTATCTTGATCCATTTAAAGATGTAAAGGGCTGGACTTTTAATCAAACAAGATGACATTGCAGAATGAAGACTACCATTATGGTATTAATTGTTCTCTTTTCGCCATTGAGAAAATATCGTTAGCTCTGCAAGAGAGTTCCTCTTTATGATAGTTGGTTGGATTATTAAAAAGTCCTGCAGTTTCCAGAGAAATGGTCAAGATAATAATTTACCAAGGGATACCTTTTATTTGAAATAATAGTAGTGATGGAAAGATGGAATATCTGGTAGCATCCGGTTCGTACAATTTACATCTTACACTTTACATACAGCTTGAAATAAATGAAAATAAAAAAAATCTGCTCAAAAATTAGGATGCTTCGAGTAAAGGAAAAATTGATACCATTAGTAGCATAGTTCAATACTTGAAATCAGCGGACACGCTAGAACTAGTACAAAAGTTATTCCAACTTCATGATGTAAAAACAGAACTATATCTTACTGAGGAACCATTGGGACAAAAGATAAAGCTACAGGTGACATACGCTGCTGGCATAATCCCAGTTATATTAACTATAATCCAAAGTGTTATTAATTTTAGCGGTTCTTGACTTCAAAAAGTATCAATTGTAAGTTTGTTCACAAAGCAATTATGACATAGGATGAAAACAATATTATCTTCCCTATCGTATCGATCTGGTATGTGGAAGATCAACTTAGCTATTATGGTGGCATTTTCCATCTGCCTGGCACTTCATCTCTCAATTCCTCATCATTCAGTCTTCGGACAAGTAAATAGTACCAATGAAACATTAATACTAAATGACACTCGAATAATGGAGAATACTTCAGGCATGATAGATGATGCCTTTGACGCATTGAAGGACTCGTTTGGATCAATTTTTGAAAAATAGGTAAATACGCAGTTCGTTCGGATGGCATAGAGTGTGAGATTGTTTAGTGACTATTAGGAATTGTATCCTCGATACAGTTTGCATCAAATTAGCTATTTAATCGGAGGTAACACGACACAGTATATACGACTCGATACCAATAAAGAAAATATCTCAGTTGCTTACTTGTAATACTGATTACTTTAGTTGTCCTTAGAGACATTAGGAGTTTCTGATAATTATTGTAGTAGAAACCATCGATAAATTTGGCGCAAGTATAATGTCAGCTTCATCAGTTCTTAGTCTACTGTACAACAATCCAATATCAAATACAATACCGGTATTGCCAAATACTGTAACCCTATCTCCTATCCTAAAGGGTCGCGTAATGGCTAGATACAATCCAGAAATTAAATTTCCAAGAACATTTTGACTGGCAAAACCTATTACAATTGCAGTTATTGTTCCAATCGATGCTGCAATAATTGGATCCTCGCTCAGAAAAGAAATTATGATGGATATGACAATAATCGCACCAATAATTCTAATTAGAATTCGTATTATTTCTGCATCCTTTTTCAAGGCATCATATGAGAGCTTGTAGAGGACAGTTGCAAGAGAGTTTATTACAAAATATCCAATAATTGCAACTACAACTACCTTTAAGAATGGGCCATAACGCGGATCAAGCAGCTGTCCTACCAAACTGCTTGCAATGACTACAGCCGCTACTGCAATAATCATTATTGTTATTGTTTTAAAGAGAGATCTTTGCTTTTTTTCAATATTATTAGAATTATTATTCAACTTCGTATCCTTGTTCTTATTGTTCGTATCATCTTTCTCGTTATCCACTACAAGTCATAGCAAACTGTCTATATTTCAAATTTTCATCAGACATTAGATACTGCATGAACAGATTAGATTCACTATTAATTATTCTATTAAGATCCTTGTTGGGATATACGACATCTGAATTTTTTTTCTATTACTTATTTATCATTTCTAAAGACTTAAACAGTTGGAGTTATGATATAATAAAGATCTTCATGGTAAAATGTACAGAATGTGGAAATGAACTTCCACAGAATGCTAAATTCTGTCCCAATTGCGGAAACCAAACAGGGCTAAAAAAAGATGTCTATGAGGTATCTAGTGGCGGCTTGGTCGGAAAAGTCAAGGAGATAATCCAGGACGCAAGGGTTAAGCGGATTGTTATAAAGGATGAAAACGGAAAAGTTCTTCTGTCCATTCCAGTGACATGGGGTACTGCTGGAGCAGTTGCTATGATCACTTTGGCACCGTGGCTGGCTGCCCTGGGAGTCATTGCAGGTATTGTTGCAAGATGCAAAATAGAAGTACAAAAATCTACGGAACCGTGAGTCAGTACCTCACAATTTCAATTATAAGATCCAGCTAGTCTCGTCAAATGGTAAATTAAAGAAAATAGAGAATTTACTGCATGTAATTTTCATTACCAGCTGTCTGTTGCCTAGACCCAATTGGAAAAATTCCTGAACAATTTATTTGTGGTAATCAAAAATGAATCTTTGAATATACGAGGACGCTTTTCTCGAACAGCTGTCAAACAGAACTCAAAATTAGCAAAATGGGTCAAAATATCCGATAATAAACAAAAAATTGATTCTTAACTACCTCAAAAAGTCCACAAGACCTGAGAATCTATTTATTACGGAAGTAAGATTTGGAATCAAGAATCTCGAATTTTGTCTTCTGATAAAAAAGATATTAAAATTACAAATCATGTATATCAGCCTAAACACGAAATTTTATCCAAAAAAGATGCTGAAGAAGTTTTAAAGAAATACAATACAAAGCCAAGTCAGCTCCCATACATATTAATTAACGACAAGGGATTAGAGGATCTAGACGTGAGACCCGGAGATATTATTAAAATAACAAGAACGTCATTTACTGCCGGCGAAAGTGTTTATTATAGATATGTAGTGGAGGACTAGCACAGCCATGTCACAAAATACACTTGATATGTGGGCAATTATCCACAATATCTTACAAAAGGAAGGCGTAGCAAGACAACATCTCAATTCCTATGGCGAATTTATTGAACGAGGATTACAAAGTATTATCGATGAAGTCGGAGAGATAGAAATTGAAACTGCAGAATACCCGTACAAAATAAGATTAGGCAAAATTAAACTACAGCAACCCAGAATCATGGAATTAGATGGTTCGGTAACTCACGTAGCTCCTGTAGAAGCCAGGCTTCGCAACCTAACTTATGGATCTCCTATAATGCTTGAATGCAGTATTGTTGAAGAAGAGAAAATTCTAGA
>JAATVN010000171.1 GCA_014523595.1 Nitrososphaerales archaeon TH5888
GGTAGCGAAGGGAGTCAAACAAAAACCACATCCCCTGCAAGATTCCTTATTAAACATACCTTAGAAGACACAAATCTACTCTTATTAGAATTGGCGAAGGTGATCTTGTAGATCCTAATAGTCTATATGAAAGTATTTCACATATGAAGGAGCAAATTTAAAACGATATTTGACACTTCATTATTTGCATTATTTGAGTTCTGTTCGCTGTACTTTTACTGCCAACAGAACATTCAACTACGGATATCTGCATAATTGCTATCTTGATATAACTTTTCTATAGTTCGAGCGGCCTTCACATCCAGATTGGAAATTACATGTCCTAAACTCCAAGTATCATAATCCAATGTTAGGGTATTCCACGTTGATGTCATGTTTGGATGATGATTCAATTTTTGGGATACGTCGGCTACTTGGTACATAAATTCAAATAAAGTAGAAAAATCTACAAATGTATAGGTCTTGTGCAACTTGCTATCAAGTATAACCCAACCAGGTAGATCCTCTAATGCCTCATTTATTTCGTTTTCTGAGAGTTTAAGATACTGGGGAATTGTATCATTATGAACTGAAGTAAGAGCATCTTTAATGAATGAACCATTAATGGAGATGACCATTGTATTATTTTTAGATGGAGTTTTTTGAGCTTGTCCCATCACTGATGTATAACTTGATGTAACTATAATTAGTAACAATATATTTATCATTAATACAACCCGCTTTTTCATGATAATTATCAATATAGTGTGATATTTAATATTTCACAATACCGCGCAAGTCGAACATGAGCTCTTTAGAAATTTCATTTTCTTCATGATTTTTCATAATCAATTGATAAATATTTATGGTAATGAAATAGTTAATCAGTATAGTTGACCACTTATGATACTAAAGTCCTCCTAGCACTCTCAATTTCGATTCTCTTCTCAACCATATTTGGTATCATATTCCCTTCGATAGGAGAGCTCTTTTCTCCATACATTTTGGTATTTCTTGGATTATTGTTATTTCTAAATCTGATCCAACTTGAGCTCCAAGATCTCATATCGACCTTTAAGAAACCTAAATTGCTATTGATGCTATCCATTATGAAAGTGATTCTCATACCAGTAACAATGTATTTTGTTACTAATCTGATTAGCCCAAAATATGCATTGTCAGTATTATTATTATCCGGAATCTCTACAGGACTTGGGGCCCCATTTGTTTCCAATTATGTAGGAGGAAAACTTTCTATTATAGTAGGAACGGTAATAGTCACATCTCTTGTGGTTCCCTTCATATTGCCTACTTTAGTCTATATTCTTTATAATACTGAATTTTCGATTCCAATATTTGATATGATTTTATTACTAGTAATATCTCTAGTTTTTCCTCTCATAGCGAGTGGATTTATAAAAAAATATTTACCTAAATTAGCAACAAGTATAAACAAGAATTCTTTGCCCTTGTCCATTATCTTTATGGATTTGATTAACTTTGCAATATTTTCAAAATTTTCAAGTTATTTTTATTTTGAATCGTCTTTTGTTATTTTTACAACTGTAATCGCCGTTTTATTATTTTCTATATTTGCGATTACTGGTTATTTCGTTTTGTATATCATTAATAAAGATTCATCATCATTAAAATACAAAATTTCAGGGCTTATTGCCATGAGTTATGTAAACAATATCCTGGTAACTGTTTTTGCACAACAGTTCTTTGGTTCACAAGTAGCTGCACTTGCTGCATTTTATAATATACCATATTACTTTGGAATTATTTTGTTAAAGGTATTATTTTCAAAAAAGGTAAAGAGAAGTAGTATTTGAGTAACAAAATTCTAAAGTAAAAATCCAAATCCATATCATATTAATAACCCAAACTAGAAAAATCAATTACTTTATGGATAAATTTCACAAATATACGGTGTATATAACAAGAAAAATACCAGAACCAGGACCAGCAATATTAAAAAAATATTTTGGAGTCAAAATGAATCCTGAAGTGGACGTACTTGACAGGGAAGATTTATTTGAAAATGTTAGAAATGTGGATGCATTAATGTGCATGTTAGGTGATAAAATCGACTCAAATGTCATGGATGCAGCAGGCCCAAATCTTAGAGTAATAAGCTGCTATAGTGTAGGATATGATCATGTAGATATTAAAGAGGCAGAAAAAAGAAAAATAATAGTTACAAATACACCAAATGTTTTAGATAATACCACGGCAGATCTCACTTTTTCGTTAATTCTAACTGCGGCTAGAAATATTGTCAATGCAGACAGTTACGTGCGAAATGGAAATTGGAAATTTGGATGGACACCTGATCTCTTTCTTGGGTACGATGTACATGGAAGTACTTTAGGAATAATTGGTCTTGGAGAAATTGGGACACTTGTAGCAAAACGTGCAAGAGGATTTGATATGGAAGTAATTTACTATAGTAAAACTCGCAAACGTAGAATAGAATCAGAGCTGGATATAACTTATGTCCCACTAGAGGAATTGCTACAACGTAGTGATTTTGTTTCTATTCATGTATCGCTAAACAAGGATAGTTTTCATATGATAGA
>JAATVN010000027.1 GCA_014523595.1 Nitrososphaerales archaeon TH5888
TATCAAAATCCCGATTCTAACTTCAATATGAAAAAAATAATGAATTCTTTAAATAAACAAGTCGTATCAATAAATGTTAGAAATCTTGTTTTAGATAGATGGACATTGTTTGAAGAAATCCTACTGGAATCACAAATCTTTCATCAGCTAACAATTAAAGGGCCAAATAAGGGGTTTGCCGTGGATGCATTGATACCTAAACTTAGAAACAAAACGACTTTGACTAAATTAATAAAAAGGGAGTCGTTCGACCTTTTCATGAATGAATTGCGGAAGGAAGAAATTCAGCTTCTTATATTTTCTACTCCAGAACCAAGAAAGAGACTTAATAATCTTGTTTCGAATCTCGATGAAAAAAATTTGGATAATTTGTATTCTCAATTCTGGGTTCCAATTTGTAGTCTATTTGAAGACAGACAGGATGCTATAACAATTGATGATCTTTTAGAAAAGTTCTCATGGAAATTAAAACCACTTATTGTTGTAGATCTTTCTGAACAAACTGCTCACAATATGCAACTAAGATATTGGAATGAAACTATTCAATCATTAATATTAAAGAGATTGCTTAAAGGTCTGGTTAGCCTAGGCGAAAAAACATGGCAGAAGAATACTTCCTTAAACACCCTAGTTGTTCTGGACGAAGCCCACAGATACGCAAGAAAAGATGAATTTAGTGATCCTAATCTTGAACAATTGAGACTAACTTTGCTTGACGCAGTCAGGACTACTAGGAAGTATGGATTGGGGTGGCTTTTTATCAGTACATCATTATCTAGTATCCACAGGGATATACTGCAGCAATTACGAATCATGTTTTTTGGATTTGGGCTTTCACTAGGTAACGATCTAGTCACACTTAGAGAACTAGTATCGGATGAAAAAGCTATTGATTTGTATAGGACATTTACTGATCCGGCTAGTTCATTCAATTCAAGGAGCAGAAAATATTCGTTTATGACTCAGGGGCCAGTTTCGCCTTTGTCATTTTCAGGATCTCCATTTTTCTTCAATGCCTTCAGCCCGAACGTGTTCATAAAGGAAAATAATTTAGACATACAGTCCTGAAATAGACATCTATGGTATGTAAAGTAATAAAATAATATTAAAAATAATATTAGTTACATTAGAGAGAAAACGGATTTACGAAATTCATTGTTTGAAGATAGATTTGTAAACATGTTGAACTAATCGGAGACAATTTCCACTATAACCAATGAGTGCATGTATTTATAGTATAACAGTTTAATAACTTTGGATGCAAAAAATTAGTCCGTGTTTGTGGTTTGATAATAATGCCGAGGATGCAGTGCAATTTTATGTCTCGATATTTAAAAACGCAAAGGTTGGTAACGTTACTAGATACGGAAAAGAAGGATATGAGATTCATAAGAAAAAGGAAGGTACTGTAATGACCATTGATTTTGAAATAGAGGGACAGAAATTTCTGGCTCTGAACGGAGGACCCGTATTTAAGTTCAATGAAGCTATCTCATTTCAGATCTATTGTGATACGCAAGAAGAAATTGATTATTACTGGGAAAAACTTACTGAAGGTGGTGATAAGAATGCGCAGGTATGCGGATGGCTCAAGGACAAATTTGGAGTTTCATGGCAAGTTGTCCCTCATGTTTTGATAAAGATGCTACAAGACAAAGACTCTAACAAAACGGAGAGAGTCATGAAGGCAATGCTACAAATGCACAAGCTTGATATCAATGCCTTAACAAAAGCGTATCAAGGAGAATAACTCATATAAAGGGCGATGTTTCGTCCTTAGTCACTTCAATTTGAATCAAGTCAAACTATCGATTACATTAATTATTATGCTTTAATAATTATTATGAATGAATTTACAAGAGATAGATAGTGCAAAAATAACCATATTGGTAGACAATATTACTGATAGATTACTCCCTAGTTCCTCCAAAGTAAAAAGGCCTCCTATGGTAAGTAACCAGAAGATTGCCAGAGCTCCTATAGCTGAACATGGATTTTCAATCGTATTGGAAATATTTTATACTCATAGAAATACGGTCAAGCGCAACAAATTTCTCTTTGATACCGGAGTTAGTAAGGACGGGATAGTCAACAATTCTGATGTGCTAGGAATTAATCTGGCAGACATTGAGACTATAATATTAAGTCATGGACATTTTGACCATATTTCAGGACTGATAAGTACTCTGAAAAGAATAAAAAAGCCCATAGAAATCATAGTGCATCCTGAAGCCTTCCTGAGACGCTGGCTTGTATATCCGAATGGTAATAGAGCAAGAATGGATTTTTTAAATGAGGGGGAAATACTTCAGGCCGGTGGAACTATTAGAAAAATAGACAAGATAAGTTTCCTACCCAGGAGTGAAGACAAAATTAAAAAGAAAAGAAGCAAGATGATAAATAACAGAGTCATGATAACTGGAGCAATACCAAGAGTTACTGATTTTGAGAAAGGTTTTCCATTACAATATAAGGAAGAAAAAAATGAATCTGACTTAGTACCTGATCCGTTGGTCAATGATGATCAGGCATTAATCATGAACGTTAGAAAAAAGGGACTGATAATTCTGACTGGCTGTGGACATGCTGGAATAATAAACACAATTAAATTTGCAAAAAAAGTTACTGGTGTGAGAAAAATATATTGTGTTATCGGTGGATTTCATTTATCAGGGCATGGATATGAAGAATCCATTCCTTTGACAATATCTGAGCTGAAAAGGGAAGATCCACAATATGTTGTTCCATGTCACTGTACGGGTTGGAAAGCAGCAAATGAAATTATAAACAAAATGCCAGGAAAATTCATTCAGCCGAGTGTGGGTTCAACTTTTTGTTTTTGAAGAAACTACAATGGTCATTAAAGACATAAAACGGTATTAGAAGCCAACCATATCCTAAAATGAAACTTCAACCCGGAATTCCGAGTTCCATCCATCTAAATCTACTAGAAAAGTTTTATATAAGATGATATCTAATATACCAAAGAAATGTTTAACTTTGCAAGATGTGAATTATGTGAAAAGAAAACGAGCTCGATCAAATACTGGTTCGGAAGTATGATCTGTCCAAAGTGTTACGATTTGCAAAGATCAAATCCTCAGACAATTTTAGTAAGCAATCTTCAGGACTAAAGAATAGCTACTAGCTTGTAACCTAGTTCCATTATGATGTAAACAACTAAAAGCGTACACTATTTCATTTTTAGAAGTCTAAACGACAAGATAGATATTGCCAATATTACTCTAGCACTAACTACGAAAGTTGTCGACCCAAACAAGCTGTACAAGATTCCACCAACGGTTAGTCCAATGATACTCGCTAAACTCAAAACTGGTCAAATTGAGGCCAAATTGTATAACTCTTAATAGTTATTTTATTCTAATTTTGGTATATGAATTTCAAAAACACAAAAGCTTTTTCCAGTTTTTCCGTTAATGATTTAGAAGAAGCCAAGAAGTTTTACGGACAAACTTTGGGACTTGAGGTATCAGAGTCAAAAGAAGGGCTAAACTTACAAATTAAAGGTGGTAACGATGTATTCATTTATCCCAAACCCGATCACGCTCCTGCAACTTTTACCATACTTAATTTTGTAGTTGATGACGTTGATCGAACAGTAGACGAACTCACTAAATTAGGAATTCGTTTTCAAATCTACAACAAAGGTCAGCTAAAAACTGATGACAAAGGTATTTTTCAAGGTAAACCAAAGATAGCATGGTTTAAAGATCCTGCTGGAAATTTCTTGTCCATACTTGAAAATGATTCTTAGGACTCAGGTTCAAATACCTAGTTATGGTAATTATACATACGATGTTGTATAATGTTATTCTAGCAAGTACAGTTCGAGTTCATTTTGTAGTGCTCTAAGAGGAATGTTTCAGTATAGGGTAAAGATATCATAGTCTACATTCTATACTTATTCAATTCTTCTCTATTTTTCTTGATTACTATTACGCTCAAAATTATGAAAGCGATCTGTGAGACTTCGATAGCCACATCCATCCCACCTATCGGATATCCGCTTCCAGGTATTGCAATTATCCATAATAAGATCAAAACAATCGTTCCACCTATGCCGATATAATACCAGGGGAATATCCATCTCTTGACGGTGGGTATAATCCAGAAGAGCTGAGCAAGACCAGAACCTATAAAGAATATCATTACATCTGGCGTCATTTGATTGAAGAACATTGGAACAAGAGCAAGATGTAATACTCCTGCTATAAGAGTAGATGCGGCAGCGCCATAAACTAGCGCTTTAAATGTTCTATTCA
>JAATVN010000172.1 GCA_014523595.1 Nitrososphaerales archaeon TH5888
AATTGCCAACGTACTGGGATCAAAGATCTTAAACAATACATTATTACTTGCATTTGCGGTATTTGGAGCCATCTATCACAGTGGTCTGGGCGCTTCTATAGATCGAACCGATATTTTATCGCAACAAATGATATTAGCAACAGTAGTTACGTTTATTGCAGTTGGTTTATTATTCAAAAAAGAAATCGGAATATGGACGGGGTTTGTACTTTTGGTAATGTACATTGTAAGTATTGGATTGCAATTCTTTATGAATTCATAATCCTGTCAAAGTTGACTCTAGCTTGTCCCGATTCCCATAGAGTAAATCTCATTTGTACGATGATTCGGCAGAAGGGTTAATCATACGGATCTTTTGCATCTTCGGATTTAGTACTATTATCGGATTTAGTACTATTACTACGATCTCCCAACAGAACATTAAGATCCAAATAAGACTGGTTTCTAATAACAGTCAGATTTAGCTTCTCTCCAGGCTGTTTATTTTCATCTATGTATGATACTAGATCCTCCATGTAAGTAACGTTATGACTGTCAACCGCTGTAATTATGTCATTGCCATGTTTATCACCATATTGATCGGTAGTACTACCACGAAGTCCAGCATTATCAGCAGGTCCATCCTTAGCTATTGAATCAACATACACTCCCTTGAAATCTCTGCTCAAATTTTCAAAATTTTCTGTTAATTTTGATGTTAAAGTGCTGGCAGAAACTCCCAGCCAGGGATGTGTGTAATTTCCCGTGCTAATAAGTACAGGTACGATTTTAGATATAGTGTTTGAAGGAACTGCCAAACCAATTCCAGAAAAACTTCCCGAATCTGAGAGTACCCCTGCAGTGTTCATTCCAATTACTTCTTCCCCGATACTAAGAAGAGGTCCTCCGGAATTACCGGGATTAATCAATGCATCTGTTTGAATCACACTAGGAATACTAAATGGTGATCCTTCAGTTGAAATCAAACGTCCTTTCTGACTTACGATGCCAACAGACATCGAACCTGCAAGTCCATAAGGATTTCCTATAGCGATGACTTGATCACCTACTTCTACTGCAGAGGAATTTCCAAGTGTTAATGGACTAAGTTGTCCTGATATATTTTGTGAAATATCAATCACAGCGATATCATTGAAAGGATCGCTACCTATGACAGAAGCCACGTACCTATTACCATCAATGAAAGTAACATCTACATTCTTAGAATCCCTTACTACATGATGATTAGTAATTATTCTCCCCTCTTTATCGAATACAAATCCCGATCCTAGACTGGTAACATTTTCGTCTCCCGGGGAATCAGGAGAGGCTGACGGATTTTCCCGTGTTATTTGGACGACCGATCCTTGTACATCTTTGAAGATTTTGCTAATTGAAACTAAGCTGGAATTTTTTTCATTTTCTGTCTGGGCGAAAATTTCCAATTTTTCCACTTGGAAAAATACACCTGAGAATATGAAGGTAAATACCAACATGACCATAAATACAGGTTTCTTCATATGAAAAATCCATTAAAGTAATCATATAGACTTTTCTATCGATTTATTTCCAGAAAGATAATTGAAATCATATATGAGCAATCTTTAAAAATGAGTTGGTAATCAAGGTTGGTTTCAGCCTATTAGTAGTTACATCTGGTAAGGATGGCCCATTATCTCATATCGGTCTTTTGGTATTTTTCAGTCAACTTTATTTTAAGTTCGTCTAACTGATCAGATGCCCACTTAACAAAACCATCAGTCATTTCCTGGGGTATTTTTCTTTTTTCAGCTAGTACTAGATAGCCTTCAAAGATCTTCGCATATATAGTATTACATACTATCATGTTTGCCAATGCATCAGAAACAAAGTCATCGCTCTTACTCTCCAGAAAATTTCTCTTAAAAAGCTCTAAAAGGTTTTTAGTGCGTCTATCTATCTCATTTTGATCCATTCTATTAGTCAATGTGAATTTACTCATATTCCAACACAGTTAACTTGACATTCAATTATTAAAATATTCATACATGAAATTTCTTAAATTGTAATTAGGAATCGTATTTGGCTTGGCATCAATCTCGATTATTGAAAACAGCTATTTAATATAACTAGTAATTTCACAATTTGTAATGTTTACTCGGATTGTTTCATTTCTTCCAAGTGCAACAGAGATTCTTTATTTGTTGGAATGTCAGGATTTACTATATGGCGTTACTCACCAATGTAATTTTCCTTCTGAAGCACGGAACAAACCTCAGGTCATAAAGTCAGTTTTTGATTCCGAATCAATGACAAGTTTACAAATAGAAGAAAAAATCCAGGAACTTACAAAGTTACAAAATGATATTTTTATAATAAACTACGACATGTTAAAAAAAATACAGCCGGACCTTATCATATCTCAAGGATTATGTGATGTATGTTCACCTCACAATAAAGAAATGGATAAAGTAATTCAATTCTTGGATGATAAACCTGATACCCTAGTGCTTGATCCGCATACTGTTGATGATATAGTGCAAAATGTCATAGATATTGCTAAAAAGGTTGGGAAGGAGACTGAAGGTTTAGAAATTAAAACATCCTTGATAAGAAAAATTGAAAATATTGCGACTGCGAGCAAAGATAAAAAACCAAGAGTAATTTGTCTGGAATGGCTTGATCCATTTTACATATGTGGTCATTGGGTTCCTCAAATGGTTGAAATGTCGGGAGGCATTAATGGAATCAGTAAGACTGGAGAGCGTTCTCATAAAATAGAGTTATCCCAAATAACTCAGTTCGATCCTGACATATTGATTCTTTTACCTTGTGGATTTAACCTTGATAGGGTATCGCGGGAATACGGATCTCTACAAAGAAATCAAGATTGGAATTCTTTAAGAGCGGTTCAAAATGATATGGTTTTTGCGGTAGATGCTCTGTCATATTTTAGCAGACCCAGCCCAAGAATCATTACTGGTATTGATATACTCGCCAAAATTATCAATCCAGATTCATTTGCAAATTTGGTTGTCCCAATAAACTCATACAGTAGATTGAATAAGGAATCTGATTAAATAATCAAAAGAAAATAAGACTATCGTTACGTTAAAGAAACTTCGATGTAAACATCGTCGGGAATTTTCAATCGCATTAATTGTCTGATTGATCTATCGTCTGCGCCTAGATCTATCACCCGTCTGTGAATCCTTAATTCATATTTATCCCAGGTATTGGTACCTTGACCGCAAGGTGATTTTCTCGTAACGACTTTCATCTTCTTAGTCGGAAGTGGATGTGGCCCTCTAAATTTAATCCCATTTTTTTCGCCTATTCCTTTTATCTCATGACATACATTTTCTAGCATAACTAGATTGGTACTGGTTAATTTAATGCGGGCTTCCTGAGTCATTAATAGGACTCACTTTTTGGCGCTTGGGTCGTATTTTTCTATAATAGACTTTACGACGCCAGCAGCTATTGTTGTTCCCATATCTCTTAACGCAAATCTACCAATTTCTGGAAATTCTTTGAATGTTTCTATAGCAAGAGGTCTAACTGGTTTTATTCTCACAATTGCTGCGTCACCAGTCTTTAGAAACTTTGGTTTTTCTTCGACAGCTCCACCGGTTTTTGGATCGATTTTCGCTACAAATTCAGACAAGGTGGCTGCAACTTGCGCAGTATGAGCGTGAAGTACGGGTGTATAGCCCGGAGCCATTGCAGTGGGATGGTGGATAATTATTATTTGTGCTTCAAATTCTCTTGCAGCATTGGGTGGATTGTCTACAGGTCCAATCACATCTCCGCGCTTGATTGATTTCTTATCCACACCTCTGAGGTTGAATCCAATATTATCACCAGCTTCTGCAGATTCCATCTGGGTATGATGAGTTTCTATTGACTTTACTTCTCCAGTCACGCCTGATGGCATTACAATAACCTTTTGATTGGCCTTTAGAACTCCTGTTTCAACTCTGCCAACAGGTACTGTACCAACCCCCGTGATGGAATAAACATCTTGAATCGGTATCCTGAGTGGTTTTCCCACTGGTTTTTCTGGAGGTTCGAATAGATCGAGTGTATCGGCTAAAGTGGGTCCCTTGTACCAAGGCATATTTTCTGATTTCTTTAATAGGTTATCGCCTTTCCAGCCTGAAACAGGGATAAAGCTTATTTTTGAAACATTATAGCCTACCAATTTTAACATTTTTTCCACTATTTCCTTAACTTCATTATAGCGTGCTTCTGAATATCCTGAATCGTCCATTTTGTTCAATGCAACTACGATTTGTCCTACTCCAAGTGTCCTTGACAAGAATGCATGTTCTCTAGCTTGTCCGCCTGGATCAGTAGCCGCCTCAGTCTCACCTGGCTTTACCGATACCACTAGAATTGCAACATCTGCTTCTGATGCTCCAGTTATCATATTTTTGATAAAATCTCTGTGACCAGGAGCGTCGATCAAGGTGTAAAAGTATTTAGAAGTTTCAAATTTTTGGAATGCCAGATCTATTGTAATTCCTCTTTCTCGCTCATCCTTTATGCTATCTAACACCCAAGCGTACTTGAAAGTATCACCTTTTCCTGTTTCTTCAGATTCCTTGGCAAAAGAATCAATAGTTCTTTGATCGATGACTCCCATATCCACTAATAAATGACCCACAATAGTCGATTTACCATTATCAACGTGTCCCACAACCACAAGATTCATGTGGGGTTTTTTACTTGCGCTCATTAGATTAAAAGCGATAATAGGGCTTTATTTGTATTTCGTTAAATACGAAGCAACAAATCCTACAGATCCTAGGCCAATAGTTACTAGTCGAGATACTAAATATTCCTTGCATTTGTGTTTTCCAATATCTACACCCTGTCATAGTCGTCTTCAATTCTGACAATATCGTTTTCATCGAAGTTGCCATAAGAAATTTCTAAAACAATACAACCAGAACTGCTCGCCTGAATTCTGTGCTTTGTGCCAGATGGAATTATGATATTGTCCCCTTCACTGATGGATGATTTCTTGTTCTGAACTTCAACCGTACCAGAACCCTTGACTATTTTCCAAAACTCCTTTCGATTGTTATGATATTGAAGACTCAACCGCGACCCAGGTTTTATGTAAAGTAATTTTACTGTGCATTGTTCATTCTCGTTGAATTTTTCAAATGATCCCCATGGCCGTTTTTCCGAGTAAACTTCCACAAAAAAACAATGGAAAAGCATAATTTAATTATTGTTATATTATTTATAGTAAAAAATATACAATAGTTGCTTTGAATTACAATTATTGCCTATATCGTCAATGTGTATTTGTAATAATCATGGCGATTGCAAAGGATTGATAATGGAGGAGGAAGTATTGAAAAATTTCTGTTGCTGTAATTGTCACGATAGCAGTTATCAATTAATCAGAAATTCAATTGCAGCTAACAAAATTGACAGTCTTGGCAATTTCGGTACAAATCAAAATATGGATTACTAATATATGGTTCTAATACCAGCCATAAATCTAAAGAACCACATGAATATTTTCAAGGCAGAAATACACATCTGTCCAAGATGATCCAATAAATAACTGGTTAAGGAAGTATCGGTAGTTAATACGTTGCCAATATTCCTAATTTTGGGAACAATATTTCCTACTTTACAGAAATAAGGATTTTTCTGCCATCTATTTCAATTTCCTTGTATTCAATGTCCACTAATTTGTTAGGAGTTATGATTACCTGTTTTACTCTTACGTAGTATGCTAATTCATTTTTATAGTTTTCAAGTGACAATAAATCATCTGAATCTAGATTCGAGATATGTGCAGATGATAGTATTTCTGTAGGAACAAAACCCCTTTCCTTTCTCAGTTGTTGTATATTTCTTGCAATATCCTTCATAAGACCCATTGAAATTAACTTGCTACTTCTAGTGGTATCAATAAACACAGCGACATTTTCTTGCTCCGATTCCATCATTATATATGGTGTTTTTCCAGTATATGAAAACTCCACATCGTCTTTTGACAACTCTATTTCACCAGAAATGTACTTTAGATTGAAATTGCTTTTTGAATTTAATTGGTCAAACAGATCACCATAGTTAGCTTGATTAAATGATTGTAGGGCATTTTTTAAATCGTTCTTTAATCTAGGAGCAATCTTGTTTACTTTGAGCTTGGCACTCAGGCTAACAAGATTCTCCCTATTCAGAAAATTAATTTTTTCAAACAAATTACTAAAATGCACTACTTTAATATCAATAGACATGGTATTGAGTTGTTTCTTCAATATTTCGGATAATCCGCTTGATTCAAGAAGATTTCTATCTTGAGTACAAATTACAACTCTATTAATGGGCCATCTTCTTTTAAATTTCGCCTTCATTCTGGCTGCATTAACCAAAGAAATAACTAGTTTCGATTTGTCTATAGTATTTTCAATTTCATTATTTATCAAGTTGGTGTTAATTTTTGGCCATGATTCGAGCAGAACTAAATCTTTATGTTTGAAACATAACAAATACAAATAATTTGTTATGTAAGGACAATACGAATGAAGGAGTATGTCAATTATCGTTAGTGTATATCCAAGTACTGCATATATCACATTCCTTCTCTCTATTGTTTCCATACTGTCATCCCATATATCATCCCTAGTCATAGGAACATAAGTTTGGCTGAGACTATTAATTATGAAATCTTCCAATTCCTTTGCTCCTTCGTTTAACCTACAGGAATCTAATGATAAAGTTACTGTTTTAACCAACGATTGTAATTTGGATAAAATCCACGCTTCAGTCATAGTAAAACTGTTACTTTTTACGATGGAGTCCAGGTCAATATTTTTAGTATCAAATTTGTCATATGTACTATTCTGAATCAAGTATACATGAAGATAATAAAGAGTACTCAGCACCTGATATGGTCTAGCCCCCATTTCACTTAGGCTGAAGCTTAGAGATTCAATAGGTGAAGACTTCCACATGAAATAGAATCTTATTGCATCAACCGAATTATCGACCAGAAGTTTATTAGCGTCCAATACATTGCCCAGACTCTTACTCATTTTATTTCCCTTTTCATCTAATATATGTCCCTGAAATAGAAACGATTCAAATGGTGATTGGTCCTTGTTTTGCATTATTACATTTTCAATGAGTAAAGTATATGCCCATCCCCTTGTCTGATCTATTCCTTCGGTCAGAAATTCAGCCGGTATTAGATCCTTGTACTCATCATCCGAAAATGCAGCATAAGGCGATGCACCACTGTTATGCCAGGTATCAAGAACGAAGGATTCTCGAATCATAGGGATGCTACATTTTGAGCAATTAATTTCGATATTATCTATCCACGGTCGATGCAATTCAAATTGCTCTCCGTCAGGCAACTTTGTTGCTCTCCTGATAATTTCATTTCGGGAAAACAAAGGCTCTTTCAAACCACATTTGGTGCAGTTCCATATTGGAAGAGGAGTACCCCATACCCTTTCTCTCGATATGCACCAAGGTACCTGTTCCTTTATGATTTCCACAAATCTGTTTTTTGAAGATTCAAAAAAGAAATTAACATTTGAAACAGCATTCATTGGTTTATTATCAAGTTTATCAATCATGTAAAAATATTCACGCCTTGCAAGCCAGACAACCTTGTGATTTGAACGCCAACAGGTTGGATACTGATGTTTGATTGTGCCCAACTTCAAGTAAGCTCCTGCTTCCTTCATTTTTTCGACAACCAAAAGATCCGAGTCGCGTACAAATTTTCCGCTAAATATGCCTGCCTTCTCAGTAAATTCCACTTTATCATTAATGGGCACAAATATTGGAACGTTCCGTTTGACAGCTATATCAAAATCCTCTTGACCGTTTGCAGGTGACAAATGAACTATTCCGCTACCTGTACTTGCATCAACAAAATTTTCTGCAACTACAAAATGTACTTTCTTGTCGTCACTTAGTTCCTTCAGTCCAGGTATCATTGCTAATAGTGGATGGAGGTACCTTTTGCCATCCAATTCTATGCCTTTAATGACCTTTTGAACAGTAAAATTTTGAATTTCAAGTTCATTCATCAACCCATTCAATCTGTCATATCCAACAATCCACATTTCGTTTTCAATTGAAACATAAGCATAATCAGCTTCAGGATTAACGCCTATCAGCTCATCAGTTACTAAAGTGAACGGCATAGTGGTCCACACAACTAGAAAAGTGTTCTCTTCCTTTAGCTTCATTTTGTAATAAAAGGATGGATCCTCTAGAATTTTGTAGCCCTGATTAACCTCTGCGTTGCTCAATGAAGTTTGGCAGGAAGGGCAGTACGCGACTACTCTAAACCATTCTTTAAGAATTCCCAGTTCCCAAGCTTTTTTAAGTACTTGCCATTCCCTTTCGATGTATGCATCTTTAAAAGTCCAATACGCCTTTTCATAATCAAAAGACATGCCAAGAAGAGCGTCAACTTTGATCCATTTTTCAGCATTAGTTTTGATTAGATCCTTGCATGCCTCTACAATTCTTGGGATACCAATTTTTTTGATGTTTTCAGCTTTACTACCAGTTAATCCCAAATTTTTTTCTGCCTGTAATTCGACTGGTAAACCTTGGGTGTCCCAGCCTGCTCGGAATACAACTTTATATTTTTGCAGAGTTTTGTATCTGAACCAGAGATCTTTTATGATACGTCCTCTGAGATGACCCGCATGTGGTTCGCCATTTAGGGTAGGTGGCCCCTCAACAAACCCGAGTGTTCCTTTGTGAGATGATAACTCTTTGTCAATTAATGATTGTATTTCAATCTTGTTAAGGTAAGAATTAATTTGAATTTCAATTTTTTTTGGATCATATTTTGCTTCTAGTTTCATTAATGCGAACGTCAGTTCTATTTTCTCTTTTATAACTTTACGACTCAGCTCAATATACACATAGGCAAAAGAGTTAGAATTTCTTAATTTACTCAGTTGATTTAGCCTCTGCGGACCATTGGTCAGACGACAAGGACCCACACTTGTGAATAGTTCGGGTTTAATGAAATAATGAACATATCTGTTAAAGTATTATAGCTGTTATTGAGCTTGATTTATGATGTCTGAGAACATTACATGGCTACTGAAACTTCTAAATTGAGAAACCCAAAACAGTTTTTATTAGTATTAATTGCAACAATTATCTCTTTACAGATAACTTTCATACAGGTATCATTTCATAGTCTGTCGAAATCTGGTAGATCGGCACCTAGGTTTGAGAAGCCCGCTTCGTTTTAAGATCTTCTTATTCCGGTCCTACTCATAGTTGTCATGTTTCGTTCTGCATGATTATTTACATTTACTAGTGTTCTTTATTTATTATCAACATATACGTTGGTGCATTTAGAGCAATATCTTTCAATCAGCTTGGCTCCATCACCTGCATCAAATAATGCTGTCCATTGAGCGCTTCCACCACAGAAGATACAAAAATACTCCTTTTCAGCGTTTTCTATTTTGATCAAAGTCCCCTTTCTTTTTTTTATTATTGTTGAAGAGTTATTCGCCATGATGTAATTGTAGCATACATTGCGTATAACTATGCTTGCCTATTTTTCCTCATGCTAACGGTCTGAAGTCTTAAATGTTATAGCTTTGCTAGGAAGATCAATGCATGGAAAGGACAAATGCAGTGTTTGTGGAAATTATACGGATATAGTAGCCAAAGTTACCAGTGATCCAAATATTCTCTATTGCAAGGATTGTCGCGATGAGGAAGTTCAACGGCTTGGGAGAAACTTTGATTTGATAAAATTCGTCTGTATTAGATGCGGATCCACCAATGTGAAAAAAGATGATCTGCGAACTGGAATTAATGAGGACGTGATCAGTGTTAATAATTCAACGACTGATTACTTAATTGCAGTATATGCAGTTGCGCGTTTATCCTGTATTGATTGTAAAAATATTTTCCATGTAAATGTTTTAGACAATGGTCCCAGAACTAAATAGGTCATAGTTTCCACAGTGTTAGTAAAGAGGGAAAGAATTGTATAGATAAGAGTTCATGTTTGCTTTGATTTCCTCTAGTTTTCCTTTTTTGGTGGATTTAACATTTGTTCCATTTCTATCATCTTACCTTGCTCGTATCCTTTTCACGTCTTTATTGTGGAGCTGATTATGGCATTTCGGTATCCTGTTTCCCCTCTCTTCCCATAGCCGATAAGTGTTAACTTTTTTATTGTTTGTTGACCATAACCTTACAAGTGTCGACAAGTGCCAAAAACACGCGCGTGGCTGGTGGGCTTTTACAAATTGGCCCATCAGTTATAATTCCGTAACCCAAGGCGATCAGCTATGTTGGTCGCCTTGAACCATTATTAATCAATTACTCGCCCGCT
>JAATVN010000173.1 GCA_014523595.1 Nitrososphaerales archaeon TH5888
CCTGCATCAGAGAAAAAGCCTTTCATGATTAGAGAAAAAGATTGCATTTTCTGTATGGCATGTGAAAATGTTTGTCCTCCTCAGTGTGTAAAAATATTCCAAAAGGGTCAATAATGTTAACAGGCTTTGTAGTGAACCTATAAATATTTACTCGTACATTTTTACAATAGGTAGTGATAGAAGATAATATCAGAATTCAGCGGTTATTTGTACTATGTTTTGATGGCAATAGCTTGGATAATGACAGTTTACACTTTGAATTTTAATTATTTGAGTTACAGGTCTACTAGGAATTCAGTGAATAATAAGATTAGAAAGAAAATCAATTATTCTGCTGAAACATGCCCGCAAGTGACAATTCAGTTACCAATCTATAACGAAAAATACGTGACTACACGTCTAATCAATGCAATTTGTAGTATGGATTTTCCAAAGGAACGTATGGATATACAGGTGCTTGACGATTCAGACGATGAGACCTCAAGTATTATTGAAGCTTTGGTTGAAAAATACAAAAAGGACGGATTCAACATATCAGCTTTTCATAGAGTAAACAGAACGGGGTATAAAGCAGGAGCCCTTAAAGAAGGACTAGAATTTGCCAAAGGTGAATTCATTGCCATATTTGACGCTGATTTTATTCCTTCAAGTGATTTTCTAAGAAAGGCTCTAAGTCATTTTGACGATTCCAAAATTGGCCTTGTTCAGGGAAGATGGGGCCACATTAATGAAAAGTATTCAATTTTGACAAAGGCTCAAGCAGTATCTTTGGACTTTCATTTTTTTATAGAGCAAAAAGCAAAGAGTCTCACACACCTTTTCATGAATTTTAATGGAACTGCTGGAATTTGGAGAACTTTGTGTATAAAAGATGCAGGGGGTTGGCACACAGGCACACTTGTTGAAGATCTAGATCTGAGTTTCCGTGCACAGATGAAGGGCTGGAAATGTATCTTTGATGAGGATCTAGTTGTCAATGCGGAACTCCCTGTTCAAATGAATGCTGCAAAGCGTCAGCAATTTAGATGGGCAAAAGGATCTGTACAGGTTGCAAAGAAACTTTTAATAATGTTACTATCTCACAGAAAACTTTCTATAGATACTAAAATTCAGATATTCATTCAATTAACCAAGCACATCATTAATCCTCTATTCCTCATACAGTTCCTCATATTTCCCATCCTATTGCTGCTGAATTATCAGATTTATGATACTGCTTGGGCTCCAGCACTTGGTATCGTTGCATATCTTCTACTAGGACCAGCAACATATCTGATAATGATTAGAAAAATCTGGGGTGAAAATTGGAGAACAAAAGCACTTCACTATTTGTTCATGATATTCTATGCGGGTGGAATTTCCATTAACAATTCTGTCGCCATATTTGACGCCTTGGTTGGAAAAAGGAATGAATTCCTGAGAACACCAAAATTTGGAATAGTGGAAAAAAATCAAGATTGGCGTAATAACAAATATGCTTTACCATTTACAAAGACCACTTTGTTGGAAATCTTTTTTAGCGCCTATGGTTGCTTTACAATTGCCATATCTTTGTTATCTGGAAATCCCATATTTGTACCTCTTATTTCCATACAAACAATAGGATTTATTTACGTAGCGTACCTCAGCATAATTCAATCCAGAAATATTAAGAACAAGACAAGTCTCTATTTGGGACCATCAACTGAATATAATTTACAAGGTGTAAGACCCAATGATCCGTTGACTTGATAATGTTTGTATGTTGACTAACATACGCAGTCAGTTGACATGCAGGCCTAGATGACTCCGGCTTCTCTTAATTTATTGGGTAAATAAGTATCAGCCAAATACTTGAATCCATATTTGAAAAATGCGTCCAATTCACATTTCTCTTTTCGTTCAAGAAATAGATTCAATTCCTTCTTCCAACGTTTATCCTGAAGCCACGGTTTTTTCTTCATATCGTTTGCCCTGTTTAAATCCTCCGGAGTAGCTGCAAGTCTGGCAACCTTTGGTATATTATATTCATAAATATCAGAAAACATCATACCTAGTACCTTTGAGTTTGGTGTTACCAACCTGTCACTATCATAACTTAAGGATTCACTTCCTATTTTGTAACGTAGTGCAATACCCAGTCCCCACGGATCGGCATCAGCAAAAATAACAACCGGCATTTTCCACTTTTCATTCAACATCTTGACCATCATTCTAGTTGCTCGATCTGGTTCTCCCGATCCTGTCAATAGTATCGCATTATATTTTTGTATGAAGCCCGATTTTCTTATGTTATTGAGTACTGTATCTTTCTCGACCACCATAACAAAATCCGCCTTTACCTTCACAATTTCAAGATCTCGGATGTTGGTAGGTATTAGTTGGGACGTAGCCCTGCTTCCTAGATTGCAATCAATCAGATCTCCACCCACGCTAAGTGTTATTGGTCCTGAAATCATTCCTTTGGGTTTGGAAGTCACAGAAAATTCCTCTCGAGGAACATTTGTCAAGAGTTCAATTGCCTTTATTGCATCATCAGAGTCATCCTGCCCGTTCCAGAATTTTTGTTGATTATTTTCATCTCCAACGGTGCTTAAAGTGGCGTAATACATACCTCTTATGGTACTTTCCATTTCTTCGTCTAACAATTTTCTTATGGCATTTGCCATGACCAAATATTGCGCAAAAGTTGGTATCTTCTTTGAGCTATTAGGACCAACCTGAACAGTCTTCTCTCCTATAGTAAGCATCCTCTTCTCATCTGACCAGACGGTATTATCATATCCCACTTTTGGAATTTCAAGACTTGGCATAATACCTTCAACAAGAATATCGTCTCCCACATTTTTCATTATTTTCCTGATTTTATTAGTTATTTCTTGATGTCGCTTATCTTTTAGTGCCATGATCCTTTACACTTTATTTTTTAGTAATTTTATGAGGAATATTAATTTTAGCTGGCTTAATTTTGTTACTTTGTTTTGATACTGATACACTAGATCGGGTATCAAATTTACTCAACTTATTTTCATTCCCATTATCGTTATTCACTGTGTTCTTCTTATTGCCTGGTTCAACTCTTTTATGGTCCGAATCTGGAAAGATTTGTTTAGCAATGTTTGATAATTCCCCACTAACATATTTCTCTGCCAAGTTTTGAAATGCTTTGGAAAGTTTTTTTGAGTCAATTTTAATTGATTCTGATATTGCATTTACTATGAAGGGTATATAGTGCTTATAGAGCCTTAATTTGTTTTCGTCCTCCTTTATCTTCAGTTCCCTTCTTATTTGTGCACTTACTTTTCTATAAAGATCTGAAAGACATGATTTCATATACTTTTTCAAATCGCCTTCGGAAGCAATGCTCTCCTTTCCTGCAGTCTTATATGGTATCTTTGTGGAACATATATGAAAGAAAATGTGGATTGGAAGATATTCTACTGTTCTATCGGATCTTGTTTCTACATTAGAAAATTGTTCCTTTACGTCTTTTTTTGAAATCCCCATCTTGTTTATTCCTACTTCAGAAATTACTTCTCGTGCAACATCAGAACCTTCATCGTATAGAAGTGGGATTTTATTAGCAAATCTATACAGTTTGAATGAAGGAATATCCCCTCCGTAAGCAATTCCACATTCAACAATTGTCGGCCTATTATTCACAATACAAATTCTTGAAGAATAAGCTGTCAATGATGGTTTTAATATCTTGGCAGACAAATGAGTTTGACTTCCAGAGGTGGATGTCTCCTTATTTAGAATAATTGAATATTCAGATGTCATTCCGACAGTCAGGATTTTTTCCCCTATTGGACTCAAATGGTCTGTATTTGGAGACTGAAATTTCGTATGCTTGCAAATATTTACGACCTTAATCAACTCGTGTTCGTCATATTGGTCTGCAGGTTTTACGGTCAATCCTGCTCTATTAATTATATCTTTAGCCTTATCGTTTGACATTTTTTGGAATGAATTGGAGAGTATCCCTTGCAGAGTTGTCTTCTGATTCATAAAATTAAAAATGGCCTTCTTTAGTGTTTTAAGATCCATATCAGAGGGATGTGGCAATACTTCCCTTGAAGGATTTGGCATTATCTGTGTTCTTCTTTTGAACGTTACCTTTCCTTCATCTGTTTCAAATATAATGATCGCATATGGATTAACGATGCTTGTTTGACTAATATAGTCATAGATTTTGTTTTTGGTCACAGGTGATAATTTTGCACGCAATATAGCTTCAACTTTGAAACCAGATTCACCTTCTATTTGCGATTCATCATTTTTCACACTCTTTTTAAAGAGAGTGATTGGTTTATTTGTTCCAATATCCGTCCTGAGATCAAAATAATATTCTGATTCTTCTTCTGATTTGGACCATACTTTGAGAGGATGATCCGTATCCTTTGTAGAAAATGCTGCTATCATCTTCAATCCAACTCCGAAAAGACCCCTTTGTTGCTTCTCGACGTATTTGCCCGAAGTTAAGAATGAACAAACTGCAACAGGAACTTTATCTGAAGGTATTCCAATTCCGTTATCCTTACAAGATATGGTCCACAGATCATTAAGTGGATCTAGGAGTTTTAGGCTTAATTGAATAACCGGCAGTATGTGATTAATTTCGCAGGAATCCAACGAATTTTCTATCAGCTCTCTCACTGACATATAGAGAATCCGTTCTCCTGTAAAACCTGCCAATGCAGAATTATCGACAAAAAATTCTGATTCTGCTTTTTTATTATAATAGATTTTTGATTTTTGTTTTTGAGGGATTTGCAAAATAGTTTTGGTCTGTTTTGTTCCTTTTTCTAAGACTTCAGTTGTAACTTTTGATGTCAATTGACCAAGTTTGTACGTTACTAGATTTAACTTTTTATCAAAAATAGTCTGATTGTTGTGAAAATGGATGAAACATCATTATGTTGAAGATCCGTAAGGAGTTGCCTCTTTTCTCAGTATTATTATTTTGTGAGAGCTGAATTGTAACAATATCCTGTTTTTACCTTTGAGAATCACTATAAAATCGGATCCCGTACCGACTATTTCTCCGCCGAAAAGATCCTTAATGTTCATCTTACCATATGCAGCTCTATCTCTTATTAATATTAAGACACTTTACTAGGTTTCCACTGTATTTATTGAGGTAAAAATAATAATTCCCGTTTACATTTTTATCTAGTTTATGGATGTTGAAAGCAGAATTGGCCTTGTATTACGAGAACCTACTGAAGAGGTTGTTGAGATGCAAGAATTAAGGAAAATATTTGAAACTAATGCCAAACCTCGTCATTACATTGGTTTAGAAATTTCTGGGAAACTTCATTTGGGAAGTCTAATTTTGACGGGTTACAAGATAAATGATTTCATTGAGGCGGGCGTACACAGTAATGTGTTTCTTGCAGACTGGCACACGTACATAAATAATAAGTTAGATAATGACTGGCAAAAAATAATTGAAGTTTCCAAATACTATGCTGAGGCCTTCAAATTATTTTGTCCAGGAGTAAATATCATTTTAGGATCAACTTTGTATGATAATTATGATGATTATTGGAAGAATTTTATGATCTTTAGTAAACATATGACGTTGTCACGAACCTTAAGAGCATTAACTATTATGGGTAGGTCAGAAAAGGAGAAACTTGATTTCTCCCAATTGATGTACCCTTCAATGCAATCAGCAGATATTAAGGCATTAGATTTGGATATCGTTCACGCTGGAATGGATCAAAGAAAAATTCACATGCTCGTAAGAGAAATTTTCCCAAAGTTGGAATGGAAAGTACCAGTATCCGTTCATCATCATTTACTCCCTGGACTCAACGAACCGACAAAATTTGCTCCCAATGGGAGAGACGAAGAAGACAATCGATTATCAAGTAAAATGAGCAAAACTAATCCATTAGGCGGTATACTGATCCACGATGACGATAGTACAATTAAGAATAAGATATCAAAAGCTTATTGTCCCATTGGCATTTCAGAAAATAATCCTATATTAGAGATCATCAGATATGTGATCTTCCATAATTTTTCGGATTTTCAGATTGATAGGCCGAGCAAGTATGGTGGAAATATAGTCTATGATAATTATATGAGACTTGAAAATGATTACAATCAGAAAAAGATTCACCCTAAAGATCTGAAGGACTCAGTTTCCATTTATCTGAATAAAGTAATTGAACCAATTCGAAATCATTTTAGTAAATGGACCATTTTGGATGAACTTTAAGCTCATCTTATAAGTTACAAAGGATTAAATTAATATTAATTGCCATATTCAGGATATTTTGAGTAATACTTGCGACATTATAATTAAAAATGCAAATGCAATTATTCCTTTTAGTGGTATTGTTAATACCAATATTTTTATTGAAGATGGAAAGATAAAGGCCCTAGAAAAAACAACCGGAAATGTTAGTGCTGATATGATAATTAATGCAAAAAACAGGTATATCTTACCAGGAGTCATTGACCCCCACGTCCATTATGGGGTTTATACTCCAATAGATAATGCTGCGATAACTGAGTCTACCTCCGCTGCGACTGGAGGAGTAACGACAATAATGCGAATGGTTAGGTTGGAAGGTAGCTATAGAAAAATTGTCAATCATCTCGACGTAAGCAAGGATTCTCACATTACCGATTATGGAGTACATGCATCAATTCTGGAACCTGAGCAAATTAACGATATGAGTTACCTCAAAAGTATCGGTATTAATTCTTTTAAAATCTATATGAATTTAGGATCCCATCTTAAAAAAATTCTAGCAGATCTCGATCCAGGTTCATCTTCGCTAAAAGAAATTGAGGTTGATATGACAGACAAGCTACTCATAGAGATTATTAAGGTTGGTTCATCCTTGAATTCTATTGTATTAGTCCATGCAGAGGACCCTGAAGTATGTTCTAGGAATATACAAGAAGTGCGTAAGAAGTATGAACAAGTTAATTCAAATATTCTCAAATTATGGTCATCATTAAGGCCAGAAACGTCAGAAGTTAATTCTATTAGAAAAATTATGAAAATTGCATTAAATTATAAGCCTAATCTGTATTTTGTTCATATAGGTTCAATGGAAGCATTGCGTGAAATTTACAGACATAGAAGATTGCATAAGAACCTCAGAATTTGGATTGAAACATGTCCTCATTATTTAACACATAGTACCGATTTTGATGATATTAAGGGTAAAGTAGTCCCACCACTAAGACGAAAAAATAACCTGGAGAAGTTATGGAATGCTATAAGATCTGGAATTATTGATACTATTGGAACGGATCACGTTGCCAATGAATTAAAAATGAAAAAAGCTGAGGGGAATTTTTGGAACGCACCGTCAGGATTTTCAGGCTTAGCAACGATGCTTCCGGTAATGTTAAGTGAAGGGGTAAATAAAAAAAGAATTGATCTTATCAGATTATCTGAAATATGCAGTGCCAATGCATCCAGGATCTTCGGATTATTTCCAAAAAAAGGGACTATTTTGGGAGGATCAGATGCCGATTTAACTTTAGTGGA
>JAATVN010000174.1 GCA_014523595.1 Nitrososphaerales archaeon TH5888
GGATACTGTTTCAGGGATGGAATCATCTGTAATGTTTTTGGATACTGTTTCAGGGATGGAATCATCTGTAATGTTTTTGGATACTGTTTCAGGGATGGAATCATCTGTAATGTTTTTGGATACTGTTGATTCGGGCGATTTCAATTGATTAGTTTCATTCTGTGAAAGCACTGGAATTGCCTCTTCTGTACTTTCATCGCTCGGTGTCTGACCTATAATAACACTAAATGAAGCTTCTGCTTTATTTCCTGATTTATCCGTTGCAGTACACTTTACTTGGTTGAGCCCTAATGGAAAAGTACTTCCCGAAGGTGGATCACATGTAGTGGCTGTATTGCCATCAACAGTGTCTGAAGCATTTGCATCATATGTTATATTAGCACCCTGAAGATCATCAGCTTGTTTGAGGATACTATGTGGAACCTTAAAAGTGGGAGGTGAAGTATCCTTTACTGTCACATTAAACATGGCATAGCCAACAAGACTGGTAGCGGGGTCTTTGCCAGCACAAAGTACTATGGTACTGCCCATAGGAAAGGCACTTCCACTGGCAGGATTACAATATACTGAAATTTTATCAGAATTAGTGCTCGTAGCATTTACTTGGAAATTTACCTGTGTCCAGGAAGGGCTCGTTGCTCTAGCTATTATAAACGGAGGAGCCTCGACTGAGGGGGGTTGCGTAGTTGTGAGCTGAGTCTTCTGAGCGAAACCACTCTGAAATAATATTATACTATATGATAAGAAAAAAATAGTCACAAAACATCCAAAGAATTTTCCTCTTATCATGAATAGTTGCAGAATGATTGAACTAAGTTTGCTTTTATATCTTTTCTCTTAATCTATTTTAAGAAAATTACACACGAATTAGTTCAGGTATTATATATTCTAATATACGTTATAAGATATTGTAAAAATCTCTTAGTTTTTGCATGTTGTCAGTTGTCATATGCAATCTAAAAATCTTGCTGATTTTGATGTTGACAATGAATCAAGCTTGGCCGGTCAAAAGTATAGGAAAATTTAGTTAAAAAATATAATCATGTATCAAGCTCACATTGATTAATCTTGATATTCGTTTGAATTAATTAGACGAATTTCAGCAGAAGCTATTTCATAAAAATGCTATACAGATTATTATTTGATCTTACTGTAAGCCTCAGAAATCTGTACTTTGATAACTTCTAATTCAGAGGGACTTTTGACTATGCAAGTAATAAGAGGATCAGTTCGACCTTTTCTAATAGAAATTATCAATGAATCATCTTTTGGTTGTACATCGGCAAAAATTCTAAAATTCAAAGATTTAGCATAAGCTATCCTGTGAGGTCTTGGTTCTTCAATGACATTGTCACCAAGTGATTTTATGAATGTACGTAAGTTTAGCAATAATGCTCTTGTTTCTTCTTCTAATCCTTCTAAATGACTTTCGAAAGAAATACCTGATTTTTCCGGATAAAAGCCAAATTTACTCACAATTCAAATATTTATTTCATAGTATTTTAACTATCATATTTTTTAAAGTTAGTTGTTTTCTCAGGAGAAGAATAAGCTTGTTTATTCTGAAATTAACATTCGCAGATTCTTATAAAAATTGAAATAGCGTGTTAATAATTATCATCATAATAATTGATGTATAACTTAAAATTTTCAAAATCTTCTGCAATTTACCTTCTTCTCGTCTTTACACCGATAGCAGTATGTCTGGAATTTTTGCACGTTGGATATGTTATTTTATTTGTGGTAACAGCAATAGCGTTGATCCCTCTCGCAAAATTAATAGGAGATGCCACAGAACATCTATCCACTTATTATGGCTCAACTCTCGGTTCTCTTATCAATGTAACCTTTGGTAACGCTGCTGAAATAATAATCGCAGTAGTTGCCATCAATGCAGGATTACTGGAACTTGTAAAGGCTTCGATTACTGGTTCTATTCTGGGAAACATAATGCTTATTTTTGGTTTAAGTATGATTGCAGGAGGACTGCGACATAAAGAGCAACTATTTAATAAAGAGAATGCAGGATTGCAATCATCATTAATTTTCTTAGCGCTGATAGGGCTAGCAATTCCTACAATTTTGTCAAGTACTTTGCTCGAAGGAACAGATATTGAAAATCAATCAAAAATACAAATACTAAGTGACTCTGTGGCAATCTTGCTACTCTTCGTGTATGTTGTAGGTATTTTCTTTACCTTTTTTACTCACAAGTATCTTTTTGTATTGCCTCATAGTAACCCAGTTGAGCAACCAATGGAACGTGATCACAATCACTGGAGTAAGAAGAGATCTTTTCTTATGTTGGCAATAAGTATGGTTGGAGTTATAGTAGTAAGTGAGATTTTGGTAGGTTCTGTCGAGGAAACAAGTAAGGAATTCGGTTTTGGCGAAATGTTTGTAGGAGCTATTATTGTAGGTATCGTTGGGAACGCTGCAGAACATAGTAGCGCTATTGTTCTTGCAAGAAAGGGAAAAATGGACCTGTCAATAGGAATAGCCGCAGGTTCTGGAACACAGATAGCATTATTCGTCGTACCTATCCTTGTTTTAGTAGGTATTGTACTCGGTCAACCATTTACATTAGAATTTACATTATACGAGTTAGCGACCCTGTTTCTTGCTGCTATCATCATGAACCTAATAGCGTTTGATGGGAAAAGTAATTGGTTTGAAGGAATAATGTTGACTTCGGTATATATAATAATTGCAATAGGATTTTTCTTTATAGGCTAAAGTCAACAGTGAAAGAAAATGATTAATATTGCGCATTATGAAGTCATGCCAAAACTTAATTTCCCGGTTTGGGATATTAAACAGGATTAAATGATTATATTTTTTGCAAGTCCAATTGGATTAGGACATGCTACGAGGGATATTGCCATTTGCGAAGAATTAAAATCGTTGACTAAAGAGAAGATTTTAGTAGTTACTGGTCGTCCAGGATATGATATTTTCTTCAACAATGGATATTCCGTTGAGAATGTCTATAGTCCCAAAAACTTTGATATTGATAATTTAATGCAATTACGCTCACCTTTAAAATGGCTTTTTAAATATTTCATGTATTACAGAAAATGCAAACTAATTGCGACTGGTTTTGTAAATAAAAATAAAGATAGTCTAATAGTTAGTGATGAAGATTTTGCATCAATTGCCGTAGGGGAAAAAAAGAATCGCAAACGAATAGTAATTACTGATTTACTAGAAACTCACTTTGTTAAAGGTATGTTTTCAACCATTGAATCTAGAATGAACAAATCGATGCAAAATATGCTAAGGAAATGTAACCGTATTATTATCCCTGATAATGGTGATGATGTAGATAATATCTCTTATGTAGGACCAGTTGTGAGAAATTTGAGTACATCCGATAGGACCTTGTTACGTAAAAAACTAGGTATTGAAAAAAGAACAATATTGGTCAGTATTGGCGGCACTAATGCTGGACGCTACTTTATTGAAAAAACATTGAGTGCGTATAAGAATTTGATATTAAAAATGGATCTAGATTTATTGGTTGCTCTGGGACCTTCCTTATCTAAACTCGAAAACAATTATACCAATTATAGAAATATTGGATTTGTTGATAATTTACACGAATATGTTTATGCGTCGGATCTTGTAGTTTCTTTAGCTGGAAGATCGACAATAGATGAATCGCGTGTTTACGGAACGCCAGGTATTTTCATACCTATCAAGCATCATTTTGAACAAGAACAAAATGCAAAGAAATTGGGTTACACATATGACGATATATCAAGATTGGAAAGGTTAATGCAAGAAAAAATTGAAACTAGTAGACTTGATAGGACCAATGTAAAGAATGGAGCCCCAATTGCTGCTAAAATTATTATGGAAATGTTACAAAAATAAAGAACGATCCATGTAAAGTTTTCTGAATCCTTGAATCAAGTTCAAATACGACGACTCCCCTAATTTTATTTATGTAAGGCCTTCGGAGGGATTTGAACCCTCCTCGAGCGGTTTCTTCCAACAAAATTCAATTTTGTTGTCCACAGCCGCCTATACTGACCAGGCTATACTACGAAGGCCGTTCAACATTGCTTTGATATGCTTAGAGTATATAACTGTTAGATAATGATTCTTATACTCTAATGATATCTTTTCGAACAACCTCCATTCCTTCAGCCTCCAACTTGTCGCCCAAAGCATTCATACCAATTGAGTCTCCTGCCAAGTGTCCTAATATTACTAGGTTGCCTTGAATAGCGCTTTCTCTTAATTTGATCAAATCGTTATAATCAATATGAAAATATAGAACTGTGGAAATTCCATTTTCAAAATAATTCTTAGCTACGTGAAATCCACCATTAGTTCCTGCTGCGATTACTGCAACCCATTTCCCTACATATGAATCAGGTTGTCCATAGGCAACTTGAATCTTCGTCTCCGCTTTTCTAAACTCTGGTATTTCTTCTAATGATGTTATTAGTTCTGATACTAAATTTGGATTTTTGTTTTGAATCTTTTTAGAAATCACTCTTTTTGCATACTCATCACATGGTTGATGAATGTTTACTAATGGCATATTTAGTATCTTTGCAGAATCAATAGCAGAGGAGTATATTTGAGTATGATTCCTAATTTCTATTCTCCGCTTTAGATCCAAAATGGACGTTCTGGCAGTATTTTCTGAAATACCATTTTCCTTCATGTAATCAATATGTCTATCAATAACTTTGTAGAAGTTAATGGCAGCTATACCAATTGGATGATGAGTTATCACTGCATCACAACCTAAATTCTTTGCTAGCATTAAATCTGCGGTTGATACATCAATCATTAACATTATCTTCTTAAAGTTCTTACCGCGAACATGAATCGCAGTATCAGCTGGTACTGAGTTCCAGTTAACCATATCAAGTGCAATTTTTAAAATTTCATTAGTATCTAGCATGTTGATTTTGCTTCTTGATAGATTTCTAATAATATAAAGAAGCTTTGGAAACTAGGGCTGAATAAGATAGATTTTAACATTTAAATGTCATTGTGCGATTCGTTCTTGTATTATGAGTTGTTCTGATGAGTATATATCACATACAGATACTCCAAACCTTATCCAAATCTCGCCTCTTACCAAGGCAAAATTAAAGAAGGCAAAATACGGTGTTTACAATCATTCTGCAGTTGAACTTTGTCATTGGACAAAAAAGTCTTTCTCCAATGAAGGAACCTGTTATAAGCATAAATTCTATGGTATTTCAACTCATAGATGTATGGAAATGACGCCAACTGCCATGAATTGTGAAAATAGGTGTATTTACTGTTGGCGTCCAACCGAATTTTATGATACTCTAGAAATGCCCGCA
>JAATVN010000175.1 GCA_014523595.1 Nitrososphaerales archaeon TH5888
GATGATTCATCCGGTGAAAGAGAAATAATGTTCTGCAAGAGCTCTGACAGCGGCAAGACATTTTCTAATAGTACTATAGTAAGTAAGAATTCAATGGGTCCAAATCATGTTGAACTTGCGGCGGAAGGACAAAGTGTCTACATAGTATGGAATAGCTTTGATAAAGAAATGCGTAATATCATCCTATTAAGTAAGAGTGATGATGCAGGTAAAACATTTGCAGAGTTAAGAGAGATCGGCATAGCTGATATGGAAACGTTTCCCAAGATAGCTGCAGATGCAGATGAATATTTCGTAACATGGGATAAAGAGAACGATAAAGATACAGAAATCTTATTCATTAAAGGTCATAAAAACTACAACAAAATGCATAATGTCACCAACCATAGTAAACTAAATGATGAAGGTGTAGATGGTGGAGAAACTCAGGTGGCTGCAAATGCTGACCATGTGTTAGTATCTTGGACTAACAATATGCCAGTTGATAAAAAACATGTTTATATTCGTAATAGTATAAACAATGGTAACGATTTTGGAAATATCGTTCGTCTGTCCTCCATTAACTCGTCAAATGTTGAGAATATTATCATTGATGGCAATTCATACATTGTATGGCAGGATAATATATATGGTAATCAAGATATCTTCATTACTAAAAGTAATATGAATGGAACTAGAATTGATAAGCCCGTAAATGTGAGTAACAATACCGGAATCTCAGAATGTCCATCTATTACAGTATCAAGAAACGGGATCCACATGGTATGGGAAGACGATACAACCGGTAACCATGAAGTATTGTATAAAAGATTGAGTAAATTCTCTTAGTCTTGTATTTACTTTATTTTAGTATCTTACATAAATTTATCTATCTCTGCCGGCTCCGAATAAACTCAGGACACTAGTTACCATCATGCTAACTGTATATGAAGATTGATATTCTTGTAAAAATGGAATAAAATGTGCAGTAAGTAGAGTTCCTAATGCAACAAGCGCTCCGTATTCAGTTACCTTCTTTAAGGTAGTATGGGTCTTGTTGAATGGGGCAAGAAGCATACCCAAAATCCACACACCAAATAACCAAATCATTACTTTTGAAGCAATAGTTGCAGTTGCAGAGAAGGATGCCCCAAAATACATTGCAGTTACTATAAAATCCCCCATCATTAGATTTGGAAATATTGAGTCAAATGATCTGAGTTTTGAAATGTAATATCCAAAAAGAGCCCCGATGATAGCAACTGCAGCTATACTACCGCCTACAAATGGAACATTTTCGATACAATGGAAAAAAAAGACATAGGGATTAGTACTACCACAAAAGACATAACTAGAAACTATTGCCATCAGAAATGTTTTAACTACTACACTAGCAAGGAGAAGTAGAGCTTTATGAGATCGTTCCAATTTATCCAAAAAAGAGGATTCTCCGGAAATATTCCATATCCCATTTTAATAGTTCTACAAGTTAAACCTATTTTATTTAGGCGATGCTAACGCCAACTTACCAGATAATTTTTCGCTCAAATTCCTTTCTGCTATATAATCCGTCATAAAGTCGTCTTTTTCCTTACAATATTCCATGACATCATAATGTTTATCACATTCTGCCTTCATTGCACCTACTTCATCATCGCATATTTCTAAATCATGATTCACACTTTCTGCTTCTGATAGTTCAGGGGACATATACATATTCAAATTGCATCCAACACTGACAAAATCTGACATATTTTCTAATTGCATGAGTTTTGATTCAAAATTTGGTGAATTTTTCAAGACTTCATAGATGTCTTTGACCTCCTTTTCTGTATCAAATTCTGGATAGTTTAGATGAAACGCAAAAATTTTATCTATATAGGAGTCTGTACCAACCATTGTGCAACCGATAATTATAAGCATTATAGACTGGATAAAAAATTTCAATGACGTTTTGTGCACATCTCTTCTTTTTTCATTTATGTTTCTACTAAATAGAATTCTTCCATATTAATTCTTGCTTCGGATTTACTTTATCGGACTAAGTGGCGTTGAAAGGACAATAGAGGACATTAGATTGATACTCGTGTACAGTAAAATGTTCATTTCTCTTTTATTAGACTAATTCATGAATCCAAATATGCTATTAATTGTCCTCTGGCATAACCTTTCCCAATCTTTATAATTTTGATTCTTACTTTATCGTCAGGTTTAGTTCCTCTCACGAAAGTAATCAATCCTCTTATCCTTGTAACACCTGAATCACCATTCCTACTCATATCTTGGATATTCACATCATATTCATCACCTATTTTTACAGGATATTGAAAGGATGAATCATACATCGATCTTTTTTTAGAGAAATGACTATTATGTTCCTGAATGTTCTTATGTCCATCACTTGAAGATCCATCGACGGTATCCAAACTTAAATTGATTTACACGTACGCCTATTTCAATATTAAAAATGTTGTATTTTCACAATCATTATCAAGCTCGAATATGTTGTATTTTCATTATTCAGAAATAAATTATCTTTATAGTTGAATTAATAAATAACATCATATTCTGCTAGAATCATACACTCCCCTCCTCCCCTTAATAGTGATTTAGATTTTAAATTGAAATATCCAATAATGGAATTATGGGTCGTACTATTCCTTCGTTTAGACGTGCAACAGAAATAGAAAGAGCAAAGTGGAACTTATTTAGACAAGAATTGGATAAAAGTGAAAGAAAGATGTTTGATGAAATGATGACTTACCCACGAATGCATAATGCTGCTGGGGTGATGGCTTGCAAGCCTGTGTTACTACAGCCGATAATCATGTCTATAATATTCGAACATTATAAGCAACTAAAAAACATGGAAAATGAGACATTTGCTTGCTAGAATCATCTAAAATATTTACAATATTGTCTTTTGCACCTTTTAAGGAGCAACTGAAAGATTCCAGAACTCCCTCTCTTTAAGGTACTTGGCATGTTAAATTTTCATTAATCCTAATTAGATTTATGAATGCGCAACAAACACTACAAAAGGAAATCGAAGAGTCAAAAACTTGGCTTAGTCGAGAAAAAGAGGAATCTACGTACAAACGAGATCTTAAAAAGAGGATTGAATTGATAAATTGGGTTTTAGAAAATATGAAAAATCCTGATATCCAAATTTGTAATCTTATTGAATCCAAGATGAACGAAATTATTCTAACAATAAATAAGACCTATTCAATATTTGAGTCTGACAAACTACACAGTGAACTAAGGATATTAGATTGGATATACTATCAAGTCTGCGTTAACAAATAATAAATTTGGATCAGAAACTCAGTTAAGCCAAGTTCTTATAATGTTGCCGGTTTGAAAAATTATTATATCATAATCGAAAATAAAATAAGTTTGTAAGAAGGAGGTAACTGGATTAGTAGCGCTAATAACTTTATTTTGAGCGGTTCCATTCTTTGGTAGAATAATTCTAAATCCTTTTGTACATTCTTAATTTTTTATCATGCGTTATTATTTTAGGGAACTTTGCTGTAAATCTAAAATTATCTGGTGTTCTTCTATTCCAGTTTGTTACCATTTGTTTACTAGGGATATTATAGAATGTGGAATCAATCTCTACATAGTTGAAAATTTGTGAATTATAGGGGAGCCATGCTTTATTTTCAATATTTGGGAGTAAAAAGGACCTTGCCAAGATGAATAACTCCACTCCACCCTGAACAACCAATATAGAATTGCATTGTGATTAAAATAATGGTTCAGTTTTCAATATAAACTGAGGATCCTACTGATGTTTATCCGCTAATCTTGTGTGCTTGTCTTCGGTCTCCTCTTTCCAGTTGCCTCTAGTATTACAATTACGGCAGAGCCTTCGGGCCATGTAACGTTCCATTGTCTCACCAAATTTTGGCACGATCATCTCTCTATTGCCGCATGAGCATATCATATATTTACTCAATACAATAGTAATCCCCTGATGTCTATTAATAATTATTAATTAATCTGATGGGTCCGGAGTGATAAATGATGGAAGATATAGGGCCCACCAGCGGTCTCTAACCTTTATTAAATTTGAATCCAACGTTATGTCATGGAATCAACTACATTGGTGTTTATTGTTGTAGGAGCATCGATAGGTCTATTTGGTATAGTCCTGTCAGATATGATTAAAACCTTCCAAGAGGTAAGAACAAACACGGCATTATATTGAGTTTGTTTTTATTTCTAATGAGTTACCATTGAACCATTTTATAGTTTGTTGTTCATAAAGTAACCAACGCTTCCAAATGTAGGCTGGTGGGCATCTTCTATCACCAATCAACTCCTCCCACCAGTTCTAACTTGTTGGGTTAAGCCAACTAAACTTCTATTGCGTTTGGATAATAAACCTTAGAAATCAGTTTGTGATAACATTTGTCGCATACAAAGGAATCTAGAAATGGATTGGGTGAATGTACAGTTCTCTTGCAGTTGTCACATTTGATGCTCTCCATTATATAATAATGGTCATCATTTGATAAAAGGATTTTATAAAAAAAATTAGAGACAAATTAATACTTAATTAACATATCGTTTCTATACATTTATCACAATATCTCTCGATTAATGTGATTCCATTCATATCATAACTTGCTATTTTCGTCGGAGTTTCCCTACAAATGGAACAGATGCCACCAGTTACTTTTGTAATTAATTCCTGCTTCTGATATGGCAATATCTTTGTATCCTGTAATTTTTTGTTCAGATAATCTAATTTTTCATCTGGGATCTCCATCGGTATTACTGTCGGCTTTGGTTTAGGTTTTGAGGTGTCATCATTAGAAATATACTCGGTCATTAAATCTCTAAGAAAAGAAAAAACTTTACTTGAGGTAACCCACGTGTCCTCCATTTTCCAGAACAATTCTTTTCTTGCATCGGCATTAGGAAGGGATGCCTTAACCATGTCTACAATGGCACAACAAGATTATTATGCGATCAATAATTTTTTACATATTTTAACTTCTTAGAGTTCGTCCATTGTAAATTTGTTATAACACATATTGCACCTAAATTTCTCATTTCCGGGATTACTCGATAGTACCTCAAGTTGACTTTTAGTCCTACATTTTGGACA
>JAATVN010000176.1 GCA_014523595.1 Nitrososphaerales archaeon TH5888
TCCAGGTTCAATTACTATAACCCGTATTCCAAATTCCCCCAACTCGAATGATATAGATTCAGAAAGTCCTTCTAATGCAAATTTGCTTGACACGTATGCAGAGTTAAGTGGAACACCAAATCTTCCTACCATTGAACTAATATTTACAATAATTCCATTTCCTTGCATCCTCATTATTGGAACTATTGACTTTATGAGTCTGATTGTTCCGAAAAAATTGGTCTCAAATTGTTTCTTAACTTCTTCCATTGTAATCTCTTCAATGGGACCAAACATTCCGTAACCCGCATTGTTTATTAAAATATCGATGCCTCCTGAGTCAATAAGAATCTTTTTGACAGCTATTTTGATAGATTGATTGTCGTTTACGTCAAGTTGTATTATTTTAAGTGGTAGCTTTTCTCTATTTATTATCTCCTGAATTCTCTTAGCCTTCGACAAATTTCTTACCGTCCCATACGTCATAAAGTCGTTACGGGATAAAACAAGACAAGTGGCAAATCCTATTCCAGAAGAACATCCAGTTACCAAAACTGTTTTTTTAACTTTCATAATTAGAGTTATGGGTCATAATTAAAAAATTTTCGGAATAAGTTAGTTCAATTAGCAGAAGAAGAATCTTAAAATTTAGTAATTTAATTATACCACTAAAGACCAGATCTAGATATGCAGCTAATACCAAAGCTGGAAATAAAATCTTTATCCAGTATGATTACATTTCTAAATGAAGAAAAAGTTGGTAGAGTTGCATCAATTGATGTGCAGGGTTATCCGCAGATAATACCAATGAATTTTGTTTATGTGAAGAATGATTCAATTGATACTCAAACAGGTAATAATAATATTGGCGCGATATATATGCACTCTCATCCATTTGGAGAAAAAATTGAAAATATCAAAAGAAATTCAAAGGTTGGCTTTGAGGTTGATTCCTATGTATGTTTCTTGCCATCATATTATTTTCATCCTACCGATGCATCACAGGCAGATACATTGTATGTTAGCGTCGTTATCAAAGGAAATGCATCCATCGTGCAAGATTCTGTTGAAAAGGCAAAGGCATTAAATGCTTTGATGAAAAAATATCAAAAGGAGGGAGGTTATGAGTCGCTTACCTCCAAAATGGGATCAGTTAAGGGAGTGACGGTTCTGAAAATTGTGCCAGATCAAATTCGTGGCAAGTATAAGATAGGACAACATTGGATACCAAGATACAGATTAAAGATGGCGAGAAATATTGTTCAGAGGGAAGGTGAAGACAACGCTAAAAGAATACTGAAAATTATGGGTATTGAGATAATGGATAATGGTGAGCTTAGGGTGACTAAGGAACCCATCATATAATCAAAATATTATATATTTTGGTATTCAAATTAAATTACTAATATTAAACCCTTATCTAAAATTGAAATAAATTTAAGTTTTTTAACAATCTGCATATTTTATATATTCAGTAATGTTTTTTTCATTTGATCAAATGTCTCTATCCGATGAAACCTTGTAAAAAGAGCCCAAATTTTTAGATACAACTCACATCCGTCTTCGTAAAAATATGAAATTGTTTCGAAATTGACGGTAAATATATAACTAAAAAAGACGAATGATTACGTGGATGCATTCAACTGAAAATGACGATCCATTTGTCAAGATAGCCAACCTAATTGGTGGAGAAGAGTATCATAAAGTTGCAAGAGCATTGTTGAATACTGAAGACGCTACTGACGAGGAGATAGCGGGTGCTACTGGTATGCGGATCAATATAATAAGAAAGGTGTTGTACGATATGTTTGGTAAAGCATTAATCACTGGTATCAGAGTAAAGGACGAAAAAAAAGGTTGGTTTGTATATCGATGGAGAGCCAAGAGAGATCAGGCAGAAAATTTTATCGAGAATCAGAAAAAAAAGATCTTGGATCGACTACAGAAACGACTGGAATATGAAGAATCCTCCGAATTTTATCATTGTGGAAATACAAATTGTCCAAGAATAAAATTTGATTACGCAATGGAACTATTCTTTAAATGCCCAAATTGCAAAAATCCACTTAACATGGTAAATAACGAAAAGGTTAAGGATGCTCTAAGGTACAAAATAGAGCAGATTTTGTTGGACATTAGTTCAAAAGATGAAATTTCATCGTAATTTATAGTACAGTACAATTTCATTTTTATTTTGTATTACTGTTTTTGATAATTTCATTTTAATACCATTAGTAATATTTGCGATCCCCTCACCTTCTACCAATGTTTTTGCATCTCTTCCACCAATAACTACTGGTGATATTGTAACGATTAATTCGTCGGCAAGCCCCAATTTCAGCACAGACCAGTTTATTTCTCCCCCTCCCTCAACAAGTATTTTTTTGAAGTCTTGCCTTTCTAATACTTGAAATAGGTTTTTGATGTTTACCTTTCCTTTTCCGGAGAATAATACTTGCGCACCTACATTCTCCAACTCTTTAATTTTCTTCGATGATGCATTATGTGTTGCGGCAATGATAGTTTGAATTTTCTTTGATGATCTAATGATCCTTGAATTTAATGGAATTCTTGCTTTTGAATCAATTATAATTCTTGCAGGGTTCTTTCTCCCTGTTGAGAAATACCTCAAATTCAACATGGGATTGTCTTCCAGCACTGTAGATATCCCTATCACGATACCATCGACTGATGCTCTTAACTTATGAACGCGTACCAAGTCCGTTTTAGACGAAAATGATGAATCGTTACTTCGAGAGGATATCTTACCGTCTATAGACATTGCTGCATTCAAGATTACATACAACAAAATTCATCTCCATCTACAAATTTACCATTTATCATAACATTGAGGATAGAGTTTGCATTTGCTCTATGAACTATCGAAACATGAGGATCATGCATCGGTGAAATATCCAAATTGGTCTTGTCGATAAATATCATATCTGCAGACATACCAGCCATTAAAGATCCAGAATTGATGCCAAGAATTTTACCCCCATTGACAGTAGCCATTTTTAAGATCTCCCTTGCAGAAATTGGACTACCTTCCAATGTCCTGCTTAGTTTCCAGACATAATCTAATTCTCGAAACATGTCTGGAGAATTAATCATGATGTTGTCCGTACCAATAGCAATACAACATCCAAAGCTTAGCATCTTGGCAATTTTTGGTATTCCTACTCCCAATGTACCATTTGCTCTTGGGCATACGACAATTCCGATTTTTTTACGTGCAACAAGTTTGATATCGACATCAGATGCATTCGTTAAATGAACGATAAAGTTTGGTAAGAGGTTATCAACTATTCTTTGTACTTCGCTTTTCCCTGTTGCAGTAATTGATTTTTTTTCTGTTTCGAGTGATTCTGAAGCATGAATTCCTAACAAGAATTTTTTCTTTAAGGATTTTTTCTGAATGATTCTTCTATATTCCTTTAATGAATTATCAGTATTCTCATTTGCTCCGCTGATACCTAATCCGTCAGCGATATTCAGGATGTTATATATCAATTCTATTACATCTGGTGGAAATTTCGGATTCAGATAAAAATCTTGAGATACATCGTAATAATATTCTGGTCTACCTAATCTGATGCATTTTATTGATAGTCCTGACGTTGCTTCTGTAATTTGTTTTATCCCTTGTAATCCTCCTTCTCTGAAATCTGCAAATGCGACTATGCCCTTTCTCATCATAGATATTACAGAGCTTCTCATAAAATTAATTAGATGTTTTCTCTCGCTCTTTTGCAAGATTTTATTTTTGATACCGTGAATTGGATGAATTCTAGAATCAAAAGTTGAATCAACACCAATATCCTTACCAATAGAATCGCCAATATGAGTATGGGCATTAACAAATCCAGGCATTACAAGTATACCTTTCCCTTCGTAAGTATTCTCATTAGAACTGCCTTTATTATCTCCGCTCCCAATATTTTCTATTCTCCCATTTTTGATAATTATGTATCCTTTATCTATATACTCTAGATTTTCTCCAAGAAATAAACTAATGTTCTTAATAGTTAGTTCCATTGTATTTCATATATTGGTGTAATAACGCCTTGATCCCTTAGGTTTCGAATTGTATCTAAGGCTTCTGTAGCAGCTTGTACTGCCTTTCTACCAGTACAGGCAATACCTATACCACAATTTAACTTAACATTCTCACTTTCGTAGATTTTGCCAATTATTTCTGAAACCTTCTCTTTTGATATTGTATTAGAGATAACCATAAAGTTGTCCCCCCCAATAAAAAAAGTCATGGATTTATGTTCGCTAAATAATTCAATAAGATTAGAAAACATTTTCATTATTTTTGTGGTAATCTCATATGGGGACAGTTCATTACTTACTTTAGTAGAATTATCGATATCAAGGTGTAAAATCTGAGTGAACATATCTGTAGGCGGTTTGTTTGGATTTTTATATAGTAATTTAACTTGATGATCTGCATATACTAATTTACTCTTATCAAGTAAATTGTTGTTTTTACGCGAATGATACGCTGCAATATTTGCATCAATGGGAGTTGCGCCTGTTCCGATAGACATCGATATATTCAAGTCCTTGTACATGTCGCTAATTTCCCGCTCAATAGACAGGTGATCTTCCAAGGATAATCCGTTACTAATCGCAATTAGCTCATCAAATCTATTAAAATATACAATAGCATCCTTTTTAGAGAACAGTTTTTGCAAATCACTATATAGATTTGCTTGGAATATCTGCAATTGTGTCTCTCTATCACTGCCCAACTTTAGTGTCCATGGACCATAACCTTCTATCTTTATAATGGTAATTTGAATTGTCATTTTTGACTATTTATTTCCTTATTACCTTCAAATTCATTTAGTCTCGTTACCA
>JAATVN010000177.1 GCA_014523595.1 Nitrososphaerales archaeon TH5888
AGATACCCAGCAAAACCAATTCCAAAGCCTATTAACCAGAATATGAAAACTGCAAATCCTCTAGACACTTCTCTTCATCTCCATGCAGTTTATTTCTGTTAATGTGATGAGCCTTTGGTAATTCATGAGCAATTTCTGTAAAAAATGTATTAAATTGCGAATGTCAAAAAATGTGCATTTGACACATCACTGATTTAATACAAATTATGAATATTTGTAAAACTTGAGAACATGATGAAATCTACAAAATCAAAAGTTCTTTTTCAGGATAGTTCAAACTTATTTAACCGGATATTTTAGATACTAAAGTAATTGAGATTGATATTGTTAGGTTTTGGGGTGGTTGGCCAAAGCTTTGTCAAATTATTGGTATCACATTCGGCTGATCTCTATAATCTGTATGGCATAAAACCCAAAGTAGTTGCGTGTGCAGATAATGGTGGAATTGTGACTTGCGATCAAGGCCTAGATCTGGACAGACTGCTAAATGTCAAAAAGAAAAAGAAATCTGTTGTCCAGTATGGGTCACGTGGAAGTACATCAGAAATAGTGGATGTAATTGAAAACATGGACGCGGAAGTTGTTATCGAACTAACTCCAACCAATATTACTGACGGAGAACCAGGAAAAAATCATATTATCACAGCTATGAAATCTGGTAAGAACGTAATTACAGTAAACAAGGGTCCTCTTGCCCTGGAATTTCCTTCATTGATCGAACTGGCGGAGTATAATAGAATTGCTTTCAAGTTTAGTGGAACGGTCGGAGGGGGAACACCGATACTAGAATTTGCTAAAAGATGCTTGAAGGGGGACAGAATCATATCCTTTGAGGGAATCCTTAACGGCACAACAAATTATATCCTGAGCAAAATGTACGAAGGGTTAAATTTCTCCGAGGCCCTCCGAGATGCTTCGGAAAAGGGATATGCTGAAAAAGATCCCACACTTGATATTGATGGATATGATGCAGTGGCAAAGTTGGTAATTGCATCAAATTTTGTTATGAATTTGAAATCAACAATTAAGGATGTTAGAAGAACCGGTATTAGGGATGTACAATCCTCCCAAATTGTCATTGAACGAAAAAAGGGAAATGCAATAAAGTTGATCGCAAGTTGTAATGGAAAAGATTTAATCGTTGAACCAAAGCCAGTTTCTACGAAGGATCCAATCTGTGTGGATGGTATTCTTAATGCTATAACATTTACATGTCAGCATTCAGGTCAGCAAACAATTATAGGGAAAGGAGCAGGAGGCATGGAAACTGCAAGTTCAATTTTGCGAGATTTGATAGATGTCAGGAGCACAATACGATTATAAATTTGAAATCTTTCTAGAATCTTGATAAAACTTGAATCATGATACTGTATTTTAGTAATTAGTGCTTGTTCCATAAATATTTTTGACAAAAATTAATACAAAGCACGTTACTACTCATATAGAACCAAGTTCTATAGATTAGAAATTCTTTCTATCATTTGTAATATGTCCTCTTCAAAAGAATGTACTACTTACGGGATACTCGTAGACTCAATGTTATTACTGGTGGATAATATAAAAGAAGAACTCCATGATTAAAATTCATCTACATTGTTTGTAATTTGTCCAAAACTGAATTAATCATGAGAAGATCATCTGCTAAAAATCTTCTTTTTTGTAATAGTCTGTATTTCAAAACTTTTCTGTAGCTTGTGTTATATTTCTTATGCAGTTTCTCTACATTCCACTCACTAAGGTCTCTTATAAATTCTCTCTCCTTAGCACGCAAGCAGGATGACATTGTTTATTCCATGAATTAGAATCAAGTACCTTATTACAGTTATCCGAGAACATAGTACTCCGTTATATCATAATCTCGTGTACTATGCAAGGGTAAGATACTGGGCGATTTAACTAGGGCAAGGAATATACCCGTGACGTAGTAATAACAAAAGACGTTGCATTTGACTTCATGAGCTATCTTGGATCTCCGATTTAAAAAATTTAATGCAATTTAATACTTTACTAGTCTACTGAACAATACAATCCATGCCGTTGTATTTTTATCCTAAACTTAGGTATATGTTATGATACGTTAATTAATCTTGGACTCCAAAATAACACATGAGCAAGGAAACCGATCCTTAGGTAGGCTTATTAAAAGAAAATATCGAAATGGGATCAAATCAAATCAAACATAATGTAGAGTTGGCTCCAAATCAAATAAAACTTAACATATAGATGAAAACAGCAATGACTAACTCCTTTATCAAGATGAGTGGGACGCTGAGCAAGGAGACAACTATCGCGTATGAAAATGCCAGAAAAGAAATGATGGCTTCTGCAGAAAAATGAAAGATAGTTTTCGCCCAGATAATCGAAGTAAGATTTGATAACCCAGTGTCCACTATTATTTTGGATTTGGTCATAATAACGTCAAATGAAAGATCTCACCAAGATCTCACTCGCATCTTCTAAAATTGATCAAATCCGTGCTCAAAACGATGGATCGATGATTTGGGGCGGGGTCAACAAAGTATATGAATACTATAAGAAAATAGGGAAAGAATTGTCCCTTTTAACATCATGGTTATACGTGATTTCTAGAAATTGAATAAAAATTAAATTATGTAAGATGCGTTAATCATTAATATTGACTCAGGTTATCACAAATGATGTAAAGAAATTACGGTTGGACTTTCTGAATGTAAGAAATACCACTTCAGATATCTTTCAGCCTATTTCAATGGAAGATGCTGTAATGCAGTCTGACCCATTTGGTAGCACTCCCAATTGGCATATAGCCCATGTAACCTGGTTTTTTCAGAAAATCCTTGAAAAATACAGGCAGGATATTGACGCTAATTCAATAAATACAGACTATCTCAACTCATATTATCAACGTTATAGCAAGATATTACCCAAATCCGATAGAGGAAAATTTCCTAGACCTAAGGTTTCTGACACACTGAAATACCGCACTCAAATTGAAGAGATGTTTCTAAAATTTTTGGACAATATAGAAGAGAATAACTCCATGACACGTTCTTTGGCATATGACATTGAACTAGCAAATCAACATGAAATGCAACACCAGGAGCTTTTAGTGTACGATCTTCAACATTACTTCCAGAAATTTGAAGATCCACTTGATAATTATGAACCAAAATTAATGAAGACTACCAATGTGGATGGAATTCATGATATCGAGGAGGGAATGGTTAGGATCCCAGGAGGATTATACGAACTTGGGTTTTCTGGAAATGACTTTTGTTATGACAATGAAATTCCAGAGCATAAAACGTATCTGAATACATATGATATTGACAAATATCCTGTGACAAATAAGGAATTTCTTGAATTTGTCGAATCAGGAGGATATCAAGATTATAAATTGTGGTTATCTGATGGATGGGATCTTGTGAAAGAAAAACAATGGGACGCACCACTATACTGGCAAGAAATTGATGGAGACTGGTACAAAAAAGATTTCAGGGGATTAAATAGAATTTCACCAAACGAACCAGTTGTAAATGTGAGTTATTACGAAGCGGACGCATATTCAAAATGGGTAGGAAAGAGGTTACCAACTGAGGCAGAATGGGAAAAAGCAGCCAGTTGGAATGAAGATTTGAAAAAAAAGACATTGTATCCATGGGGAGATGGGTTTCCTTCCGACCTTAATTCAAATTTGTTAGAATCATGGAAATGGGCGCCGTCTCCAATTGGGTCATACCCACAAGGAAAAAGTCATTATGGATGTCATCAGATGCTGGGCGATGTATGGGAATGGACAGCCTCTGAATACGTCCTATATCCTGGGTTTAGATCCAAATTCTCAGAATATACGGACAAGTGGGCAATTAATCAGAAGGTATTGCGCGGAGGCTCATATGCTACTCCAAGGTCGCAAATTCGAAATAGTTATAGAAATTATTTCAAACCACACGAAAGAATTCCATTCTCAGGATTTCGTTGCGTTAGAGACCTTCTTTAACAATATTACAGTGTACTGTTGCTCTGGATCGGTAAAATTACGAATCACCTGAAAACCCGCCTTTTTTACGAGTCTATTAAGTCTGGGTAATGAATATTTGTAAGAATTTTCTGTATGAATGGTTTCGCCCTTCTTAAAGTAGAACATTTTTTCAATTGCTCCAATTCTTACCTGTTGGTCCAATTTTGATTCTAAATGCATCTCGATTCTGTGTTTATGAATATTGTAGAATGACTTGTGTTCAAAGTTTGATATATTAAACTCTCCTTCAAGTTCTCTGTTAATTCTGGCCAAGACGTTGAAATTGAATTTTGCTGTTATACCTTTCTTATCATTGTACGCTCTATCCAAAATTGATTTATCCTTTTCCAGATCGATACCAATTAATAGTAAATCATCTTTTCGAACAAATCTTGCTATAGAGTGCAAAAAATTCATTGCTTCTTTGGGATCAAAATTTCCAATAGTTGATCCTAAAAAAATTATTAATTTCTTGTTTGGAATCTTACTTTTGAGTTTCATAAATTCATTTATCTTGACAAGTCCTGAAACATAGTCTGAACAAATGCCATAAATTTGTAAATTTGCATATTCTCTAAACAAATCTCCAATTGATTTTTTCAGCATTTTTAATGAGACATCTATGGGAAAATAGGTAACAACCTTCAACTTTGCAAGAAACGGTCCTAATAAAATTCTAGTTTTCAAGGAATTTCCGTTTCCTAATTCAATAACACTTATTTCTTGTCCTCCGATTATCTTCAAAATTTCATCCACGGAATTTTTCAATATTTGCGATTCAATTCGATTAAGATAATATTCAGGTTGCATGCATATTTCTTCAAATAACCTGGACCCCTTTTTATCATAGAAAAATTTAGGAGAAATCTGCTTTTGTTTATCATTCAATCCTCTTGCAACTTCTTTTGCAAATTCATTATTTATGATGAACCTTTCATTGTTGTGTATTAGCAATCCTAGTGAAATTTACCTCCTGAAAATATATTTATCAAATTATCTGCGTTCATATAATTCAATTTTTCAGTTCTTAGATAGATTTTTTAAATACTGCAGTCCTAGTTTTAATTCATTTTCATACTTCGTATTCTCGACTGAAGGCTCGAAGGTAAGAAATTTTGAATATTTTATTCTCTTGAGAGCTCCTATCATATCCTTAAAATCTATATGGGCGAAACCAGGCATTTTCCTATTGTTATCTGATACATGAACATGTTTTAACATTGTATTGGAATTTACGATTGCATCATAAATTGAGTCTTCTTCTATGTTCATATGGAAAGTATCTAACATAATTCCTACGTTTTCACGGTCAACGAGTTTGACGATATATTTCGCATCTTCCGAATTGGTGCAAATAGGAGTGCTGTAGCGATTCAATGGTTCAATGAGGAGGTCAATATCGTAATTACTGGCATACTTTGCTAGCTCACGCAATGACTCTATCAAGGAAGAAATTAATTTTCTTTTCTCTTCTCGTAATAAATACTTGTGGTTACTATCTGAAATTAGTGGCTCTTCACTAAACAAACAGAGATTAAATGTCTTGCCACCCAGCTTCTGGCAAAGAGTAACACATTTTTTTACATAGTTCTCAGCAGCTTTCAATGAATTATTATTAGTAGTAACCAAGTTACGGAATCTAGACTCACTACTACTTAACCCCCACATACCAGTGATGCCAGATACA
>JAATVN010000178.1 GCA_014523595.1 Nitrososphaerales archaeon TH5888
AACCATGGTGAAAATATTTACAACGAAAGTGGAGTATGGAGATTTCGAGAACTAATTAATTTTGCCCATTTGGATACAGAAGATTTTGAACAATGCTCAAAGATCCTGGTTTCACTTGATGGGTCTGAAGGGAGGCAATCCAAGCCTTACAAAATGAAAAAAGTATCAGAATATTCCCTAATTGATTACGATTCGCTTCTATTACAACCAGAAGGTTACAACCCCAGTGGATCTTTTAAGGATAATGGAATGTCAACCGCTGTAACTCATGCCAAAATGATAAACATGAATAGAATCATCTGTGCCTCCACTGGAAATACATCAGCATCTGCTGCAATGTATGCCGCAAATGAAAATATTGAATGTGATGTTTTTGTACCAAAGGGAGAGATTGCACCTGGCAAACTTGGTCAAGCATTCCAATTTGGCGCACAGGTGATTGAAATTGATGGCAATTTTGACGATGCTTTATCATATTCATTGAATGAAGCCCAACAATTAGGCGCGTATACGGTAAATTCTATTAATCCATTTAGGATTGAAGGTCAAAAAACAATAATATATAGAGCTCTAGAATACCTGAATTGGAATCCACCTGATTGGATCGTTTATCCGGGGGGTGCCTTAGGCAACACTTCTAGTTGCGGAAAGGCCCTAATCGAACTATACAATCTGGGTTGGATAAAAAAAATTCCACGATTGCTGGTGGTAAATGCAGAAGGAGCAAACACATTGTATGAATTAACAAATGGTTTGTTTGGAGGCAAGAAACTAACTTGGAATAGTGGCAGCCCGGACATGAGCTTGATTAAAGAATACTATAATGAAAAAGACAAAAAGGGTATCAAACCACATACTAAAGCCACCGCAATACAAATAGGCAAACCGGCAAATTTGATCAAGGCATTAAGGTCCATACACTTTACTAATGGTATAGTTACGCAAGTTTCCGATAAGGAAATGAGCGATGGAATGGCATTGGTTGGGTTGAACGGTTTTGACTGTGAGATGGCCTCAGGTGCTGTACCCGCAGGAATAAGGAAACTGAGGAAACAGGAGATAATAAAAAAGGACGATGTAGTAGTGGGAATATTGACTGGAAAACAGAAGGATCCCAGATTATCAATTGATTATCATTTGAATCAAAACAATACATTTTCTAAACCCCCAGTAGCAAAATAAGAATGTCTCACGATTTTTTACCACTAAATTACGAGAAAATAGTGCATCAAATAACAAAATTCATTTCAGAACAAGTAAAATCAAGAAAGAAAAATGGTGTGGTTATAGGATTAAGTGGTGGTCTTGATTCTTCCGTGTGCCTTGTACTAGCTTCCAAAGCGCTAGGTAAGAATAGAATATTTGGTCTTATCATGCCAGAAAAAGGACAAACACCTCAAAAAGACATTGACAATGCTCATGATCTGGCACACAAGTTGAGAATTAAGTATAAGGAAATTCATTTTGAACGCGCAAAAAAAATATTGCTAAGTAACCTGCCAAATGACAAACTCTCTGGCGGGAATCTTTCAGCACGATTTAGAATGGCCCTTCTATACCACTATGCTGGCAAGAGCAATCTATTGGTACTAGGAACCTCAGATAAAAGTGAACTGATGATTGGTTATTTTACAAAATTTGGCGATGGCGGAGCTGATATACTTCCCCTTGGGGGATTGTACAAGAGTCAAGTAAAGATATTGGGAAAAAAATTGGGACTTTCTGAACAAATTATTAATCAGCCAAGCAGCCCCAGATTTTGGAAGGGACATGTAGCAGAAAAAGAACTTGGGCTCACGTATTATGAGATAGATACAATTTTACGATATTATCTTGACAATGATTTGGCTAGCTGTAATTTGAGCAAAAAGAAGAAAAAATTGGTAACTGATATGGTTAGAAAATCTCGACACAAGAGGGAACTGATACCAGTTTGCAACCCGCCATAGTTTGACTTTTATACTGTTTAAAACCTTTGAATAAGGTTGCCAATATCTAGCAGTCAGTTAAAGATAATTTCTATCATTGCAACTGTTGTAGGGACTTACGGACTTGTGATATTTATACAGATAAATTCCCCAATATTTCTGTTCACCTCAGTTGCAAATTTAGGCCTTGCTGCTTTTTTTTGGTATAAGTATACCAAAAAAAAGCAGCAACCTTTGTCCAAAAAAGGCAATAAGACTTAGTACTTACATATCTAAGGAAGGAACAGTATCAGTAGAGCCATTGACGCAAGTGAAGCAAGAAGTATGATTGTTGCCTTCCACATTGCTTTGGAGGCCTTTTCACCAATATCCCAGATTCCTCCTCCTCCGTATGTGCTTTTTATTCTCGAGTAGCTGTAAACTTTATCGAAGTCAGCTGATGGTGTCCAAGAAAAATCATATTTGGGTGTATTCTTTTTAATGGTAATTGATTCGTCATAATTCTTTTTACCATTTGTATCCGACAACACTTCGTATGCTTCGACTATTTTCATGAATTTTTCCTTGGATCCTTCGTTCTTATTCTTGTCCGGATGATATTTCAGTGCAAGTGTCCTGAATGATTTCCTAATTTCATCTAATGAAGCATTCTTGTTCAGTTCAAGAGCTCTGTAGTAATCATCCACATGTTATTTGACAAATATCAAATAAATAATCATTTCACATTTTCAGGCACAGTTTTAGGGACTTTGATAGAAAATGTCTTAGTACTCGTTATAGCGGCTAAAAATTTTACCTCTAAAAATGATAGCAAGCATCATATACACGGACAAAATATCATTAATTATTTATGAGTGCGGAAAATCCTGATACAAAATTCATTGTTCCCGTAAAGGGAGTAGAGAAAAGTATCAAGTTGGATGACAGAGCTAAAAAAGAATTACAATCTATCGGAATGATGGATGAAAAGGGCAAATTGAAATTAAAGGGTGTAAGTCCAAAAATGTTAAAGAGAATGAAGCTTGAAGCTGTTGATTGTCCAGTTTTTGAAAAGGAATTGGGGTTCATACAGTGCTATGTATGCAGTAACTTCCATAGTAGAACTATGGGTAAAGTCTATTGTAAAGGAGAACCATTAACGTAACATTACCAAAAAAAATCTTGTAGTAATGCGACTTGACAAAAGAAATAGGAATAACAGTAAAAAAATCGCTTGATTTCAGTGATTGGTATACTCAATGCGTACTCAAATCAGGTATAGCAGATTATTCACCTAGTAAAGGTTTCATTATCCTTCGTCCTTATGGCTATGCAATATGGGAAATTATTAGAGAGACATTAGACGAAGAATTAAAGAAAACAGGACATAAGAATGGTTTTCTCCCGGTGTTAATACCGGAAAGTCTCCTTACTAAAGAGAAGGATCATTTTGATGGATTTTTGCCAGAAGTTTTTTGGGTGACAAAATCAGGCGATTGCGATCTCGGTGAAAAATTGGCAGTCAGACCAACTTCAGAAACTCTTGCTTATTCTATGTTCTCAAAATGGATATCGAGTTATAGAGATTTACCACTAAAATTAAATTTTTGGAATAGTGCTTTGAGAGCTGAAATAAAATCTACCAAACCTTTAATTAGAAATTCAGAATTTCTCTGGCAGGAGGGACATACAGCTCATGCTGATGAAAATGAGGCTAACAAAGAGGTTAGGATGATACTTGATATTTATAAAATGTTGATAGAAGAATATCTAGCCATACCGACCCTTTCTGGATTCAAGACTGATAAGGAAAGATTTGTTGGTGCAAAGTACACTACTTGTCTAGAATCAGCAATGCCGGATGGAAAAGCATTGCAAATGGCTACGTCCCATCATTTGGGTCAAAATTTCTCAAAACCGTTCGAGATAAAATTTCTAGATAAGGATACGGCAGAACAATACGTCTGGCAAACTTCCTGGGGAATTTCTTGGAGAGTAATTGGCGCCATAATAATGGTCCATGGAGATGATAAAGGTCTTATACTTCCCCCCAAGATTTCGCCAACACAGGTGATCATTGTTCCTATTTACAAGGATGAAAGTAAGACCATCGTAAAACAAAAGGCATATGAACTAGAACAAAAACTAAAAGATTCTCTGATACGTGTTCAGACCGATGATAGAGACGAATATACTTCAGGTTGGAAATTTAATGATTGGGAGATGAAAGGAGTGCCTTTAAGAGTAAATATTGGACTTCGAGACATACAAGAAAATCAGGTCGAATTGATAAGGAGAGATACTAAGGAAAGATTTTATGTCAAAGAAAGAGAACTTGTTAATCAAACCTTGTCCATTTTAGAGAAAATACAGTCAAACATGTTTGATCGCGCAAAGAACCTTCTTCAAGAAAACACAAGATCTGCGACAACTTTGGAAGAACTACTCTCGGTACTTGACGCAACTGGGGGTTTTGTAGCATGTAGCTGGTGTGGAAAGAGGGAATGTGAGGACCTTGTTAAGGAAAAGACAACGGCAGATATCAGAATAGTCCCATTTAATGCTAAAAATAATATTTCGTCATGCATTGGATGTGGAAACCAAGAAACAATCGAAGTATATTTTGGTAGAGCATATTAGGAAAGAGATTCAAGTTCTGAGAAGAATTGAGTATTGATGAATTATTTTCATTTTATGACGATTTTGGATATCTAGGCATCTTACTAATCAGTTTCGTTGGAAGCATCATTGTCTTTGTTCCTATCCCGTATTTTCCGGTGTTGATTACAGCAGCATTTAATGATAACTTGAATCCTACGCTGATTGCACTTTCAAGTGCAATAGGCGCAGTGATAGCAAAAATGATTATTTTTTATGCCAGTTATTATGGTCGAAATATGCTCAGTTCAAAAATTAAGGGAAAAATGGTTCCTCTACAGAGATTACTTGCCAGGTATGGTGCAATAGGTGCATTTGTTGCAGCCGTTAGCCCAATACCAGATGATATTGTGTATATTCCATTAGGTCTTGCTAAATATAGTCCCTGGAAATTTGCAATAGCGACATTTCTCGGAAAGTTTCTATTGAATGAACTTTTCGTTTTGGGAGCTATCTATTTTGGAAAGCCCTATGTAAACAACCTTATGTCTAATTCAACAAATATAGATTACCTTATCATAGTAACTATTGCTAGTATAGCAGCTTTGGGAGTAATAATTTATTTCGCCTTGAAAATAGACTGGGCGAAAATTATCGGACACTGGTTTCCATGGACTTTGGACAAGGACCAAGGGAATGGTAAATAGTAATTACTGTATTTTTTTCTATCTCAAAAATTGTAAAAGTAATAGTGCCGACAATAACGCAATATGTACAAATAGTAGCGAAAACTTTCTTGATTCAATTGATGTTTCTGGTAATAAGAACAACATCAATTACGATATAAATACGAAACAGACCAACGATTATGATGATAAAAGAAACGGAAATAATAACGTAGAATGCGAAAATTTACTAAAGACTCAAGTCAATAGTTTAAGTCTTAGTGGAGACATTACCCCAATTGATCTTGATATCAATACAAAACAAAGCAACGACTGCGATGATAAGACTAACAGCGATAATAATTTGAATTGTATGAATCTACAACATCGTATCGAAACTCCTTGACAGTTAAGTTTCGACAACCGAGTTGTTAATTGATCACTATTTTTATTTTGAAATATTTCCCTTACTTGATAAGTTGAAGATAAAATGGAACTTGAAATTGAAAATAAAATAACAGCTTTCAAATATTTTGTTCATTTTTCTTGCTTAGACGCAAATGTGCTATCCCAAGGAATGTTATCTGGAAGAGCATTGCAATAACTACTGACATTGATATACCATCGATTCCATATTGTTTTCCAAGAATAACAATAAGAATAATCTGCGTAACTTGATAGGTTATAGAAGAAAATAGTACGTAGCGGGTTAGTTTTATTGCCAAGAACTTTGAGTTAAGCATACTCGTAATCATCATTGGAATGATCCCGAGACTCAGAATTCTTATGGAATTTAGTGAATTAATATAGTTTGGAAAGAAGACTTGGAGAATTACGGGCGCTAGAACGAATACCAGTATGGTTATAATTATAGAAAGAGCTATTCCATACAGTCGTAGTCTGTTTCTTTTGCTTCCACTTGATTCTTCAGGTATTAAATATTGATAGAAGCTGACTGAAATCATACTAAAAAACATCAAGAACTGAAATCCCAATTGATAATAACCCAGAATTGTATATCCGTAAATAGGAGCAATAATTAATTTATCAAAATACAATAGCAATGCGTTGGAGAGATTATAAGAATATAGATGCAATGATGTTTTAAATTCTTTTGCAATCTTATCAAAGCTTTTACTAAACTGTGGAATAGTCTTAAAGTAAGTAATGCTAAAAGCAAAGAAAGAGATTATGAAGCCTATAATAATTCCTTGAAGTCCAAAAAAACTATACAGTATTATTGACAAAACAAGTTGTGATCCCCTCGAGCCAATTATATTGATTGCATATTTCCTGTATGACTTTCTACTCAAAAGTTCATAGGATGACATCATCCAAAAAGCCATTCCCAACACAAACAATCCAAGTAACCAGTTAAAGAGCGAGGCAATTATGGCACAAACCGTGGCAGAAATTAGGATCACCTGATTAGCCTGTACATCTATTTTCTTGTGGCCTTGAGGTACTAGTGTTGTTACCGCGGTATTGAGACCAAGTAAGGAGACACTAGAAGACAAGGAACCAATGGCTATGACATAATTTATTTGTCCATATTCATGAACATCCTGGAACATAGCCAACAATAGCCAGAATATTCCAGTAAGGGTTGCTCCAACGAAATTACCAATAGTTATGTAGATTAGTCCTTCATGATGACGAACCGATTTGAATATCTTGTTTCATCTCCAATATGTCAATTATTAACGGGTATAATTTGAATCATTGTAGAATATATCCAATCTGCATTTCTCACTATATCTACGCTTTTTTTTCAGTGGATTTTGAAATCATGTTAAACCATGCCCTTGTTTCACTTTTAACCATATAGCAACTAATTCCCGATAGAAATGAATTTAACAGTTTTTTTTCTTCTTCCAATAATTCTAATGCGGTCTTTCCATTAATTGAAATATATTTAAGTAATTCGGCATACGGTGGGAAAATAAAAGCGTCATCACTATTTTCAACGGCAAGATCAAGCGCAGTGGTAGTATCGAGTTGAATGAATTCATTACCTTCCCTTTTGAGAAAGTACAGGTTATCTACTTTGGTATCCTTTTTTATTTTTGCATCTTGCAGAATTGAGTTGATACTATATTTTGGGGGTCTTACTATAGATTGACCAATTGTATTTATGGTAAAGATAGGTACGTTTAGCTTTGC
>JAATVN010000179.1 GCA_014523595.1 Nitrososphaerales archaeon TH5888
CGTTCAATTTAAAGTGGTAAATGCGACCATTGTGAACATCTCCAACAAAGATATCATTTTTATATTGAGTTCCCAATTTGTCAGAATCTAAAAATACTATTGAAGTCAGTCCTGCGCTTCTCTCCCAAACTAATTTGGGCTCACTATATTTTCCTCTATCATCAAATGTTACCATTTCGTCAACATCAAAGTTTTTTGGGCTTGATGAAAAACCATAAACTTTATGCCATCCACTATTAAATCCCGGGTAAATTAAATTTATTTCATCTCCATCTTGTGGTCCGTTTTCCGTATCCCATAAAGAACCTGTTATAGGATCAAAATCCAGCCCAAAACTGTTTCTAATACCATAAGCATAATACAATCGCAAAGGCATAGAATCTCCTAATATTCCTTTTCCTACAGGCTTACCGTCTTGTGTTATTCTTAAAATACCACTGCGTCCATCTGCAACTATTCCATCATCAAAGTTTTGAGTTTGTGTAGCCTCAAAATCAAGTTTAAATGATCCATCTATATCTCCTACTGGAACGTAGATATTGTTGTCAGGACCAATTTCTATTGCTCCTCCGTTATGTCTTGGTCCGGGGTCTGCTGGTAAATCCAAAAGAAGTGTGGGATTTACAAGTTTATTATCAACTAATTCATACTTGTAAACGCGATTACCTACTGGTGCTTTACCTTCCCTATCACTTCCATCTTTACCTTCAATTTCAGTAAAGTAAAGGAAAACATATGTCTTGAAACCGTTTTTGGAAACTGCGATACCACACATTCCTCTTTCAATAGAGTTTGCTACATCCACATCAAGAAGTGGCATATGTGCAATTGCTCCTCTGTTAACCCTCATTACGGTTCCTCTGTCTTTTTCCAAAATCAGGAAGTCGTCAGGACCCAGAAAAGCCATACTTGTAGGTACGTGCAACCCTTCTACTACCTCCTCTACTTTAAGTCGGGGATCAAACACTTCGGGATGGTTTGTACCCTTGTTAAGTATTCGTTCTTTTAACTTTACTTGACCATACGTCTGATTAAAATAAATGGAAAAATTACAGATAATAATAAAGAGAAAGATAAGGATAACATACTTATTCATCTTCGACTGGCCGAACAAAATTTGGATTCGGGTTTCACAGTAAGCGATGGCAAATATTAATTTTCCTTCTCAATTTCAATTGTAGAGAATATGATTAAATCAGCAAATAATTATTAGGCCAGCCGGCGGAATACTCTACGCGTAGATTCTATCTCACGGTCGACTGAATTATCATTTTTAGCATCCCAAAAGTGCCAGTTTCTAGTATCATTTTAGTGCCATTTATGCCAGTTTTTAATCTTGTTTAACGTTTTAGTATAATTTAATGCACATAATTCAAATATTGTGCAAAAAATTTATCATTTCAGTGCCTACAAATAGCACTTTGATGATTTCTTAAATTTAGTTCAAGTTACTGATTGACTGAACTATCTTCAATTGCTTTGGCACATTTTTCACAATACTTCTCTATTATTATTGCCCCTTCAGTACTATATTTGACTAACTTTGTCGCAGGTTCTCCGCATCCTATACAGAATCTTGAATTCTTTTCTATGTTTGATGTAAAGGGTTCAATACTTTTCAATCTCTTTTCTAACAATCACAATCTTCTCTAATTATGTATAAAGAATATACATTATAAACTAATAGTATCGGAAGCAACCTTTTTGTTTACATTGGCTTATTCAATAACTCCTCCTCTGTAAGTGACTTGGATTTAAAATCAACTGGATTCCAGAGTAGGATATGGCTTGAACTATACCTTTGTTCCAAATTGCAGCAGAAATGGAAAAAAGGAGATGGATGACATTTAGACAAGAATTAGATAAAAGCGAAAGAAAGGTTTGATGAGGTGTTGTCTTATTCACTATTGTATAACGCCTCCTGTGTGATGGCTTGCAAGCCTTTGTTATAATATCCAATCCTTATGTCTATTATATTTCAGCAATACAAGGAATTAACAAATATAGCGATAGAACAAGAATAAATCAAATTCTTCTATTTATCAGACGTATCATTTAATCTAAATTATAATCTCTATAGTTGTCTTAAGAGACTATAGGTCATGGTTAGTCGATGCACAGATGCAGGATATCGTTTTATCACACTCTTCATGTCGTCCATATACGCAAGGCCCACATACGGTTTTTATTTTCCCTTCTAGGTCGGCTATTCCCTCTTTCTGTAATTCAATTTTCATGATCTAATTGAAACGTTACTCTATATTACTTTGTGCTTGTTGATGCTAGGTAGTATTACGCTTGACGGAAGTATTGATACCTGCTTCTGCCGCCGGCGTATTTCTGTCTTTTGGAATTCTAATCCTTCTGGAAAATGGCAGAATTAATAATTCTTTAGACTGGAATTTCCATTTTAATACTTCTAATGTAAGAACAGCATCATACGTTGGCGGTGAGATCATTTGTCGAAACTAGAACTCTCCCACCTGTTTTAATTATAACGTTTTATACTAGGTTGTGGTAATTCAGTTAACATTGATGGGTTGAGATCCCTCTTTTCCCATCGATGTTTTGATTAGTTCTGTACTAGGTATCCCATATTCCTTCGATCCGAATAAAGATAATGTCAGTATCTCTGAAATCACTTTGAATTGAAGAATCGCTTCCGATAATTAACCAAACCATACAATTATTTTTGAACGGTTAATTTTAGAGTAACAAGAAATATTCGGCAGATTGGGTATATGGTAATTCATAACTCCACTCCAGTGGGAACCATTAGATTTTCACATCAGTCTGATAAGATAACTATTAGAGCTAGGGCTGTCGTTTGTGAATCAGAGTTGACACAATTCCAAGACCCTTCTAATTAACCCAACTATGATAATAAGAACTCTAGTATCAGTCTTATGAGCTACAACTAATAAAACTGTTAATTCTTCAGACCCAATTTCCTTACTTACCACTTATTCCTTCTTTTATTTCGCCGCTTATGTTGCTTAGCACATCTGCTGCTCCTATGCCAACTTTTTTAGCGGTGTCTTCAGTCTTGTTTAATATTTCCGAGCCGACTTCCGACCCGACATTACTCAAATTCTGTCCAAGTTCCTTTAATGTAGAACGTACTTCTTCGGCTGTCCTATTCAGTACGGCAGAAACGTTATGTCCTACTTCGACAGCAGTCTGGTTGACTAAAGCAGTCATATTGCCAGCAGTATTTGAGGCATTTGTAGTGGAGTTTTGAGCACTCAAGTTGTTTGTTGTTGTAGTCAATGTCAACATCGATATTATCGCGGCAATCATGATTAATTCTCGATTTATAGGCTTCAGTTTGTGCAATTTTATTTAAAGATTTTAGCTTCTATCAGACCCTAAAAATATGGATGTTAAAACTATACCACAGAATTTATCATACTCTCCAGATGTCGGGGGGATTCTTCACAAAACCATCTGGCTTTAATTAACCCAGCTACTCAAACTGAACTTCAGCTTTATTTCATCATCCCAGAGAAACTTCTTAATTAAGTCTATTCATCATGTCTATTAAACCGGTTTTTATTTTGTCATCATCTGCTTGTGAGCTTAAAGCACCTAACTCATGACCCAAGCTGTTTATGTCGTCTTTTTGCTTTGTTGTTAAGTTTGGTAATCCCAAAATATCCTTTTGTATTTTTATGAAATCCCGTATCATTGCCTTTGCGTATTCAGAATTTATATCGACCATCATTGGGAACAACAACTGCTATAGGGCTCTTTATATCCGTTCCTAGAGTATGCTTTCGGCTTGCTGGTATTAAGGCAGCATTTCATGTACCCCTGGAGTATTTAGGAGTTAAACCGTAGGACAATGATGACAAGGGACAAAGACAAACAAATAATGCGACATTGTTAAATCTGATTATGAAAGTTGGTACATTCTCCTGTAAACAGTGTAAAATTAAATTTCAATTAATAGGACTTTCGACCACAGATAATCCAAGTTATTGTCCATACTGCGGTAACAACAGTATAGATAAGATTAATGTAATTTATGGATGATGAGTTCCTTGTCCTGTATCCCTATGTTCTAAACTATGTTGGAGTACCTATCGCTTGCCGCCAGAGAGCATCTGGCATTTTCCTTAACGCTCTCGACAGAATCGTAGAGACTCAGTTCTAGCTTATCAAGAATATGAAGGGCTTCATTAGTGTCAGGAATATTCTTTATCCTGAAAAATTCACCGTTATCGTCATAAAATATTGCAAAAAGACCTGAGATTGCAGCACCGGCTATTACCAGTTTAATTTTTGATGATAGACATTCATCTATAACTTTCTTGAGGGCATCAATACCCTGTCTTTGTTTTTGTCTCCTTAATTCAACCCTTCCATAGTCTATGAATTCTGTTCTACTAATTTCTTTTCTATCCATATCATCATTTCGGAGTTTCAATTTTTTACTAACGGCATTCCTGGAAGTTTAATTGCACGAGTACAATCGCAGGCTTCACATTCCATTGTGCATTTTTCCCTGAATCGGGCATCCCTCACTTCCTCGACGGATTCAAAATATTCCTTGAGAGTAGGTATCTCCATTGCCATGGGATAGAGGCCTCCTTCCAAACAATAGCAAGCCTCAATAAAATGAACTGAATCCGTTTCATCTATAGTCGCAGTTCTCAAAGCAGCTTGCATTCCCTCATAAAATATTTTTCCCTTTGCTAAGTTGCCCGAGTTTATAGAATTGGCTAAGTTTTCTCTTGATTTTGGATTTAACTTGCACTTGATATAGTATCTCACTTACGAGGGATATATGCGCTCAAACTGCTAATAAAGCTAGAGTTCCTAGAAGACAGACATCCCAAAAATTTGCCATTTTTTAAAGAGGGTAGTCAAAGTCAACCTTTATGGGCTTTATTTCTAATACGCTTTTTCTTCAAAGTTATCTCAAGAAATCCGTTCAAAAAAGCAGATTTGAAAATTTTGGTATCCGCTTCAGGGGGCAGATTTATGATTTCATAATAA
>JAATVN010000180.1 GCA_014523595.1 Nitrososphaerales archaeon TH5888
ATTTAGTGTTATTTGAAGAATCCGATATGATTTTTCTATTTTATCGAATCAGAATCAAAGATTTCTTAACAAATTGTTTGATATTCAAAGAATTTCCATTCTATTAACAAGGATAAAGGCTAATATATCCAAATGGTGTCAATTAACTGAACAAGAAAACAATGAGCGTTCCTATAACGTCTATAACGTCTCTTAAAAGGAAAAAGCACTATGACTTTGAATACGATGATTTAGCTTTAGAAAAATTAATGCGATATTATGGATTTGAAAAAGAAGAGGAATTACTCGAGTTCTTGAAGACTCAGCATATACAGCATTAGTAATCAGCAATTTTTGTAAAAGTTCAATTTTTCATGATATTTATTTGAAAAATTTAAGTGCGATTAGATATTTTAATATGGTATGGAGAGAGCAAGAGTGAAAAGACATGTACATTATGATGATGAAACTTTAGAAAAGATGAAAAGATATTATAAAATTGATGATAATGACGAACTTTTGCGATTCATAAAGACTCATGGGTTAAAGAACTATAATTTTGATATAGATAACTCATGAAAGATGATTATAGGATTGTAATTGCATATTGACTATTGGGTAGTGTAATTTTTGTATTTTTTGCACCTCATAACACAAATAAGCACAAGTTTCTTAATTCAAGATTTTGCAGTGGTCATGATTGTAGCAGCAGTAATGGTATTCGTTACGCACAAACTGAAACAACCAATGGTAATTGGATATATTCTGGCTGGTATGGTTATTGGTCCATTTACTCCTCCATTTAGTTTAATTCATGAGGTAGGCACAATCAATACACTAGCTGAGCTTGGAATAATCATACTTTTGTTTGTAATTGGGACTGAGTTTCCCATTACAAAATTAAAATCTGTTGGAAGAATTTCCATGATTGTAGGTATTGCAGAGTCACTTGGAACTCTACTAATTACATTCTTCGTTGGACAAACACTTGGATTTTCACAATTTGACTCAATGTTCTTGGCACTTGCCATGTCAGTTACTAGTACTGTAGTTACAGTAAAGATACTAGAGGAGTTAAACATGATAAATGAGAAATCAAGTGTGTTAATAATGGGAATACTAATTGTAGAAGATGTTATAGTCATTACCATGTTAGGTATCCTACAATCACTTGCCTTAACAGCAGCGGTATCATTTGTTCAGGTAATTCTGTCGGTAGGGATAGTTGTGGGGTTCATAGCAGCAATTCTAATCTTAGGTTCAAGATATTTGCCACCATTGATAGACAAGCTAGCTAGAAAAACTGATTATTCAGTATTGATAATAGTTATTCTGGGTCTGGCATTTGGTTTATCATTCGCCGCGATTGAACTTGGATTGTCTCCGGTAATAGGTGCATTTTTAGCAGGTGTGCTAGTAGCTGAATCAAATAGTGCTGGAATAGCTCGTGTTATAACCATCCCACTTCGAGATGTGTTTGCAGCATTATTCTTCGTATCAGTAGGTGCTCTTGTGGATGTATCAAAAATTCCGCTATTTATCATTCCTGCTCTAATCCTTATTGTGACTTCATTTGCGGCAAAAATGGTAATTGTCATACCCCTTCTAATTAAAGCAGGTTATGATACAACCACGGCTGTTAGAACTGGTCTTGGGCTGTCATCTGCGAGGGGAGAGATGTCACTAATAGTTGGAAAAGGTGGTCAAGATGTTGGTGCCGTGTCTTCATATATACTCCCTATCTTGGGAGTTGTTACAATTGTCACCACTTTTATAACCCCATATATATTAAAACTAGGCATCAAGTTGAGCATTTCATCTAGTTCAAGCGAAGACAAGAAATAGTTGGAGTAAATTACATGAATGACTAATTCAACGCTCCTAGGTCATCTGAAAGTGGCGGATTAGGACTGATTAAGAATCCCAGTAATTTTAACGGAGTGTTCATTTGGAGGAACAAAAATATTGGAAGTAATTGTCTTGCCATTTTTGCTTATCTGCTGATCCTTTACTCCTAAATTGTCCAAAAATATTGTTATATCGTGACTACTATCTAATTGTGGTATCTTAAAAGTAACGATACCTCCTAACGGATTATAATGATCCGCTGTAAATGATATACTATCAGCTGAATTGTCATAACTGAAATTGCTTATCTTCGCAACGCTCTCCAATCCATATGGCAGAAACTGTCCGTTCCCTAAATCAAGAGTGTTAATTGGGGCCTTTGGATCAAAACCTGCGCAACTAAAATAGTTTGCATCATTTACAATGACATGATCTGGTCTAGCTGAAAAGGGTTTTACCTCACCTGGATTTAGTATGGGTATAGTATTAGACTGGATAGAATCTATTTGCGTTCCGTTCTTGTCATGAACTGATGCGTACACGCTTATATTCTGCACCACAACACTCCCTGTATTCTTTAATGTCCCAATCAGTTCTCTGTTTTGGCCTACTGGAAAATTAGAATAATTTTGCACGATGATATTATAATAGGGTTCATTTACATTGTTCGTCTGTAGTATATACGGCTTGCTCAAGACATCATAGGCCCCACTTATTTTAAATTTAAAGGGAGACTCCTTTCCCGGATAAATAATTTTACTGAATGTAGTATCTTTTAGGGTAGTCTTTGAACCATCAATTTTTTTGTGGACATCTAATCCCACGGTTACCTGTTCAGAAGTTGTTCCAAGATTCGTTATAACACCTATGATATTCAATTTGCCGCTTGAATCAACAAAGGAAGACCCAGAAGAAATTTCTATATTTTCTTCTCCATAGACAGAATTAAAGCTAAATTGGCCAATATACATGGTCAGCAGAAGAGTAATCAGAATAATTGTGATTTGATTCACAATAGTATATTTCTCAAAGGAAAATAAATATCATTGTGAAATGGAATGGAGAACCAATTTCTATAGAATCAAGCTCGATCTAGATTTTCTGTCTAGATATCTTGTCAAATGGCTTCATTGCTTTTGGTAGATTTTCTATCAAATCCGTGGCTACCAAATGAAATCCGATCTGTTCAGTTGCAATAGTGGCGGCAACTCCATTGAAATAAACTGCTAAAGCAGATGCATCGAAAGGAGAATTCATCCTTGAATATAGAGCCGCGACAAGTCCTGCAAGCACATCACCTGTTCCTCCAACAGTCATTGCAGGAGTACTCCTTTTTATTGTTGCAACTTTCCCGCTCTCATCCGCTATAACATTTAGCCATCCTTTTAAAATGATAGTAATTTTGTGCTTTGTTGCCATTCTCAAAACATTCGATAGAACTTCTTTTTCACTAACTCCCACATTTTCATTGAAAATTCTTTTAAATTCTCCAGCATGTGGAGTTATTATAGTATCAGTTTCTGCAATTTCTGAAATCACTCTTGGTACTAGCGCTGCGGCATCAAGTACCAGTTTTGTTCCGTTTTCCTTTAGTTTCTTGACAAGTAAATTCAGCGCCTCAACCTTGGATATTGTCATTCCCATCCCAATAATTGCAGTATGTGGTATCTTTGGTAGACTCTTAATCAGTCGGTTTGCAGATCCAATTGTAAGTGAATTATCTGTCATCGGCAACGCAATGATATTTGGCGAATAGGATCTTATCGCACTAACAATAATTCTAGGTACCGCGGCATAAACCAAGTCGGCACCAGCACGTAGGGCACTCAGGGATGCCAGCAGTGGAGCCCCGTGATACAAACTGCTACCCCCAATAACAAGTACTATTCCATTATCTCCCTTCTTAGAATTTTGATAGCGAGGAATTACATGATTCTTAACATAATCTTGTGTTATAGAAAGTAATTCTGTCAATGTTTATTATGATATTATGCGGCTTTGTCAAAAACCTTCCTAAAAAAAATGACCCATGCTGCAAAACCACTGACAGGTTTATTGTTCTGATTCAATTGTCTTGAAATGACCACATGGAAGAATGAATACCGATTGTGCAGGGATAGTAGAATTTTCTTTTCAGTAGTTGATTAAATTTCTATCCACTCTTTAGCCCTGTTTCATAGAAGATAACCCTGAGAAAATTATTCTACAAATTGGAACCATGTTTTAGTTTTCCTCTGTAGAGATCCAACAATAGGGATGCTATATCCACACTGCTTGCAGCAATTTCCTTGATCCAAATTCCATCCCTCAATATTAAACCCGTATCTTTGAATTGCCAAATAGCCGCACTCTGGACAGTAAGTGTTTTCCAATTTGTGTCCTGGTACATTGCCAATGTAGACGTACTTTAATCCCATCTCTTTTGCTATTTCGCAATGTTTTTCCAGAGTTAAAACCGGTGTTGAATCAAATTCCATCATTTTGTAGTCAGGATGAAATCGCAAAAAATGAATTGGAGTATCTGGGCCAAGTTCATCATACACAAAGCTACACAAATGTCGTGCAGAATCCAAATCGTCACCAACTTGAGGAACTATAAGATCAGTTATCTCTACATGGATTTTAGTTTTTGATTTTATTTCTTTTAGCGTTGAAAATATTGGTTCTGAGCTTGGAATTCCTATATAACGTCTTACGAATTCTTGATTTCCACTACCTTTAAAATCGACTGTTATACAATCCAAAAATTTTGACATCATATTAACAGATTCTGGTGTATCATATCCATTAGATACGAAAATATTGAAAATTCCTTTCTTATGTGCTTCTATTCCGCAGTCTTTCGCAAATTCCATAAAAATAGATGGTTCATTGTATGTGTAGGCAATACCCTGTGCACCATAAAATTGTGCCTTCTCCACTACTTCTGATGGAGTCATCTCGGTGCCTTCTATTTTTCTCCTTTGTGAAATATCATAGTTTTGACAGTACTTACAAAGCCAGTTGCAACCTGTTGTAGCAATTGAATATATTGACGATCCTGGCATATAATGAATTACAGGTTTCTTTTCAATCGGATCAATATGCCCAGCAATTACTTTTCCATATACATATAACCATAATTTATTATTATTAACACCTCGAATTCCACAAAGACCTATCTTTCCCTCCGGAATCTCACATTTTCTGGCGCACGCGGTACATCGGATTCTGCCATTTTGAAGCTCAGAGAATAACTCTGCTTCTTTACCAAATATTTCTACAGCCGCCATATTATAATATTGGATAAAGAACTTTATAAATCAGACGAGAACCCTTGAATATCAGATTCTAAGGCAGTCTTACGCAAGACAAATTTTTATTGATAAACTTTGTTTTTCTTTCTATTATCTAATAATTGATTTAAGATGAAATTGTTTCTCTCGGTATGTACACTAAAAAAGTCACCCTTGTAATCAACATAATGAAAGATATCAACATAAGTTTTATATGAAGAAAATTATCCAAATTTCTATCGCTCCGATGGTGTAGGCCGGTTAAGCATTTCGCCCTCTCAAGGCGACGATCCCGGGTTCAAATCCCGGTCGGAGCACTAAAACTACAAGATTCTGCAGTCCGGTAAAATCTCTTCATCTACACTTGATTTTATTCAAGAGTTATAGGGGGACTACCATTATCATCATTATCTTGTAGTAGAAAATATTGAGTAATGAAAAATATTATTCTTGCTTCTACCTCAGCAATATGTTTTCAAAGAACTAACAACGACTTTGCGTTATCTGTTTTTTTCCTGACTATGATTGAATGACCTTCTCTAATATGATAATAGTAATGGAGTTTAGATAATTCATCAACGCTGGAATCGGAGAAGTAATCTTCGTTGTATCTAGCCAAAATTATCTTGCAATCTTGACAGTAGATCTCTTTGAATGGCACTCCCTGCATTTAACATTTTCCGACCTTGTTTATTTAACTATTTTCTTTCTTTTAGGGTCAAAGTTGTCTCTTGTTTTTTGTTCTCCTTGAATTTCATATTAGTGAGCTTATAATAAATTACCTCACCCCGTCTTTCTACTACTGCAGCTATCGCATTTTTTC
>JAATVN010000181.1 GCA_014523595.1 Nitrososphaerales archaeon TH5888
ACTCCAAATATTATCAATTGTATTGATCCTTTCATTTTGTCTAACGTCACTGGGTCTGACGTTTGGGAGTTACATTGAGAGCTTGGAAGGATTTCAATTAATTGTTAGTTTTGTTGTGTTTCCATTGTTTTTCCTAAGTGGCGCGCTTTTCCCAATAGACAATTTACCTGCTTGGCTAAAGTTCATTACTCTTGTGGATCCAGCTACATATTCAGTAGACGCATTAAGAAATAGTATATTACATTTAGGAACGTACTCTTTCGAACTTGACCTCGCCATACTATTATTGTTTACTTTCATTATTACTCTGATTGGAATCTTCTCTTTTAGGAGAATGAAGGCTGTTTAATACAAATTCAATATAGAATTCTATTTGCTTACTTTGTTATCACGAATGGTGCCAAATAATAACATCTTCTGGAAACCATTCAACACCAAGATAAGCTCTTCCCAGAATCATGATTCAAACATGGTGGCTAAATTGTTATGATCAAATCTCTTCATCCAGATCCTCAAAAGCCCTAGCTTTTGAAATCTCATGCAATCTCATATTGTATATTCTTTCAAATTCTCTTTTACTTAAGATCCCTTTCGTCTCTAACAACTCTATTAAGGTATCCAGCTTGATACCAAATTCGTCTTGCGATGATAATTCTTTACCTGTAATTTTTCTCTTCGAGGGTTGATTCTTTCTCATGCCCAATTAATTATTTTAATAATATGATATTAGTGTAATTGGCTCTAATTCTTATTTTTGGTTGTGGGACATAACTACGAATTGATTAAACAATTCCATATGCATTTGGTGAGTTGGTTCAAACATTCTTATCCATAATCTACGTAATACTTGTATCTTTTTTCCACGTCTTTGTTCTTACCTGACAATATTACATTGGATTGATCCCTTACTCCTTTTTTCACAAAATCCAATATGTCTTTAGAATTTGGATAATTTTGGTACCCTAATGTTAAGGAATTCTCAAACAGGTTCATAAAATCAACTACCTTCAGTCTGTATTCATCGCATGTTGGGCTTTTGTTGCTTGTCACTTTGAACCACGTCGTTGCACTTGGGGCTGCAAATGAGCGTGCCAGCTCTTCCAATACCCTTCTCATTTCAAAAAAATCCAGCACAGATTCACCTTATCTTAGTACCTCAACTAGGGTGTATAAGATTATGGTGTCCTTATCACAAAATTACAAATATTTGTGCCTGATAAGAATAAATTTGTGCGAAGGTAGGTATATCCATATTTTGAACTTGATTAAAGAAGAATTATCATCATCGTTATCATCATCCACCTTTCTTTGGATTTATTTTCTGGTTGCAATAGGAGTAGCACTGCAAGTTGGGGCTGCTAATTGGGATATCATATGGCATGGTGTTGTTAATGTTGAATCCTTCTTTACTCCACCGCACACAGTATTGTATTCTGGAGTAGGCCTATCACTAATCGCTACTGTTACAGGGATAGTATTTTCAATAAGACAAAAGACTTCGTTAAAGAAAGAACCCGTTTCAATCTATTATAAAATTCCAAATCCATTAAAACTAATTGCTTTGGGATGTCTTGTAGAAGTGTTCTCTGGTCAATTTGATAATTGGTGGCACGCAAATTTTGGATTCGATGGTCTCCTTAGTCCTCCGCATCTGATGTTAATAAGCGGAATGTTGCTTTCGATACTGGGTGCACTAATTGGAACCCACTTATCTGAAATCCATAAAAAATTCAAGATATTATCTGAGATGATTTGTTATGGAATACTTTGGATGATTATTATTAACTTTGTTTTCATGTTTACACTTCCCTTTTCGGAAGGTCAATACTTTGATTTTAATCCTTCTCCAACTGTTGCACTAGTACTGGGATCAACTCTACCTGGTATATTTACCGCCATAATTTTTTATTCGCTTCAAAATCTCCCTTTTCCATTTCGAATGACAGTTGTAACTGCTACTTTAATGACTATACAATCATCGGCCACGATTACTTCAAATAATTATTTTGTGGGTCTATTTCCACTTTACCTTCTAAACCTACTCATACCTTTATTTTTAGATATTATTTCCATTTATGCCCAAAAGAACAATAAAATGATTGGCATGTTTATGAATAAGGAGCACAGACGCATTATTTTTTCAATTGCCATCTCGTTCTTCTTTATTACGTTCTATTTTCCATGGTCGGTGAATATGTTCAAATCCTTCTTTGGAATAGATCTAATTACTTTCGAAAGCGTATTGATATTTGAACAACTTTTGTGGAAATTCATCATACCAGTTTTGATGCCGGTTTCGTTCGTTTCAGCATACGTGGGTATTTTGATTTGGAAAAAATCTTGTGGATACTCCAAGTTTACTGATATGTTCAAAGTTGCTGTTAGATGAGGACATGCTCATTAATTACCGTAATTTATCTAAATCATTGGTAGAGTAGGTTTTGTAATTGCATCGTATTTTTACAATTTTTTATGGAGTTTCAAAAAATTTTGAGTCTTTATACTAAATATATATAATTAGAAAAAGGCCGTCTGAATGCCAGATTATGTAATAATAAATGTTGAATAACTACCGGCATAAAAGGGAAATTTAGAGTTCTGAGAATTCAACATAACAAAATACTGTATTAAACATCTGGTATTTAGATAATAAAGCAGGTTCAAAATAGTTAACTTAATAATCTTGTTTAATCAATTATTATATTACAGTATGGACAATAAAGAATTTCTTGCATTCCAGCTAATGTGGATCGTAATCTCAATTGGCATAAGCATAACAGTATCGTTGTTCGTTCCCTTTCCGTATTCTTGGGTAATCATTATAGGCATATTTCTTTTGATGGGTTTCTATATGCGGAATAGAATGGCGAAGAAAATGGGCTCAGGAGTGGGGATGTTTGGTTCGCTTTCATCTCCATTTTCTGGGAATTCAGTTAACTACTATTGTATGAGCTGTGGGACAAAACATAGAGAAGCCTCGTGTCCAAGATGTGGCTCAAAGATGAAAAGAGTCGGATAAAATCAGACCATTTTTTTATCATGATTCATTGTTCTCTAAAAATAAAAATCAGCAATGCAAGTGATACCAATTGAATTTGTAAGGCAATAGAGTTAAACAAATTCACTTATCCTGCATTGTTTTGAAGAAATTGTATATTCTTGTTTTACTTTAGTTAATTGTTCTATTAATTCACTGAACCCAAATACGATATTCCTTGTTGAAACCTCGTCTTTGAGATTGTCAAGTACTTTATCAATATAGGTTTTGTTCGCACTTTGATTATTATCATGCATAAAGGGTTCTTGAAAACCATATATTCTTTCATACTCTTCAATCGTCCAAGATATTCCAAATAATTCAAGAATCTCTCTAATTCTAACCCATATGTCATGCCTCAGTCGCAGAACTGATCCAGATATGTATCTTATACCGACTTGTTGACACTTATCAACTATTGATGCTATATGTTCCTCACTATCAGTAATGAAAGGTATAATCGGATCAATGTTAACACAACACTTAATTCCAGAATCTACAAATTTCATTATCGTTTCAAAAACTCTTGTTGTAGGAGGCGTTCCTGGTTCAATAATTCGTTTTATTTTTTCATCGGTAGTTGTTATCGACCAAACTATAAAACAATTAGAGCTGTAATTACGAAATAGATTCAGATCACGTTCAATCAGAGACGATTTGGTGAACACATAAAATGGAATTTGAAATTGTTGTAATACCTGAATACATCTCTTCGTAATGCCAAACTTTGCTTCTGCAAACTGGTAAGCATCCGTTGCAGATGATATCATAACAGGTAACATTGAGGTATCTTTCCATCTATTTAACTCTGACTCTAATATCTCAGGCGCATTAATTTTCCCATAAATCTTGTCATAAAAATCTGGTGACCATTTATAAGTTGCATAACAATATCCACACCTGTGATGACATCCTTGATATGGGTTTATAGTCATCCCTATATGTGATCCTACTTTGAAATAACGCAGAATCGATTTTGAATATTTTCTTTCAATTGTAGGGGCCCTGTCGGAATACCACAACAAGACTATGAACTTAAGAGCCTTAATTAGGATTGAATTACCGTTAGTTGAGGGAGAGGGGATATCATACTAATTTTCATGAATCATCCAATCTTCTAATAAATGGATTATCTACTTTATTGATGATTGATTGAATGAAATTAAAAACTGGCTTTACTTCTGAAAGCGGCCCGCTTATTTCAAATCTTATCCCGCCCTGAATTCTAATTTTGGACGTCTTGAAGAAAATTCCTTCTTCATTATATTCTATACCATATATGCTTTCTAGTCTTTCACTTATCACATCTGGAGATTTAAAAAAACGCCCTCTTTCGGAATAAAGCAGTACTCTGAGATTTGTAATTATGATGTTGTATTTTTTTTCCGTACACTTTAGTTTCGTCTTTGTTCTGAACATTATGTTCTCTTGAGGGAGTAATATTTCCTTAAGCGCCAAGAACACAATATGAATAGCAATGGGTTATATTCATAAAAGTTTAATGATTTTATTTATTCTACTAATAAATGTGAATGATCT
>JAATVN010000028.1 GCA_014523595.1 Nitrososphaerales archaeon TH5888
CTTATAATACATCCTCATGGATTCTTTCTGCATATCTTATTGCAGGGGCTGTTGCAACACCGCTCGGTGGAAAGCTCTCTGATATCTACGGTAGGAAGAAAATGGTAATTATCATATTGATTATCTATATTATCGGAATTACTTTAGGAGGACTTTCAACTAATATTGCATTTCTGATAGTTGCCAGAGTAATCCAAGGAATTGGCATCTCTATGTTCCCTATTGCATTTGGAATTATACGGGATCAGTTTCCAAAAGACAAACTTGCGATAGGTGTGGGTGTGTTCAGCTCTATGTTCGCGGCTGGTTCTGTGGTTGGTTTAGCATTGGGAGCAAACATAATAGAGAATTTTGGTTGGCGAACTACGTTTTTTTCAATTGTATTTGTTGCCATAGGATTATGGTTTATCATAAGGAGATATATTCATGATGAGCAAGAATCTGTGAACGCAATTGAGTCACCAGAGATACATTATTCTTCTGACACGGTCGACAACAAGATAAATGATCCTGATGAAGAAACCACGACTAGCACTAGTAAGAAAAATATAGATATGAAGGGTACGGTAACTCTTGCAGTCACGATAATTTCGTTACTGATGGTTCTGTCATATTCACATACGGATTATATCGAGATTTATCAAATTGGTATGTTCTTATTCATAGGCATTAGTTCATTGGTACTATTTGTGATAGTAGAGAGGAGATCAAGGTCACCATTGGTTAATTTCCAGTTGCTGACTAATAACACCATTCTTTCAGCCAATATCATTCTAGTTATTGCCTTTCTGTCTATGTTTACAGTTTTTCAAACTATACCTGTGCTAGTAAGGAGTCCTCAACCATTTGGATTTGGTGAAAGCGTCATAACAACTGCAAATATTCAACTTCCATTTATGATTGTGTTTCTGTTATTTGCTCCATCTTCCGGCTTTATAGTTTCTAAACTAGGTAACGTAAAGCCAACAATTATTGGAAGTATAGTAAGTGCTGTAGGATTTTTTAGTCTACTCATATTTCACTCGAACGGAAGTTTAGTCGCAACAAATTTGGCTGTAATTGCTGGAGGATTGTCATTAATGCAAGTTGGCGGATTCGATATTGTTCTGCAATCTACACCGAGAAAGTTTAGCGGAATTTCCCTAGGCATGACTGTTCTCTTTACTTTGGTTGGAGGTTCAGTTGGACCTGCCATTGCAGGCATTATCATGCAGGCAAATCAAGTATTCATCGAAGGTGTTGGTTCGTATCCCTCATCTGATTCGTATAATTTGATATTTCTTACTATAGCTCTAGCTTCACTGATTCCAATAGCATTATCAATTTTTATAAGAAGGAACTTATCCTCACAAAGTTCTCTTGAACGATAGGGTATCATAATTGGTAGATTGATGTTTAATGAAATCATTACAGAAAAAGCAAGTAACATATCCGACAAGAGAGTAATAAAATAGTTCTAGATTTTTATATATTAATATGACTATTCTATCAGATCTAGCATTAATTTTAAATCTAGTATTTCTTTCTTTAGAACGTTCTTATCCAGATCCTCAATAGTGTATTTATTAAGGAGCTCACATGCATGGATTTGTCCCAAAATTATATCCTTTTTGTTGATGTAAAGCGAATGATGATAATCCATGATTGAATATGCTATCTTTCTCCTCTGGAAAGACCCACATAGCTTCGCATCAATTTGTATTGTGGAATCAAGGCCTGTTACATTCATTTGTTTATTATCATCCCAAATCCAATTGGATCTTCTAATCCTAATCCTAACCTTCTGCCCATCCAAATTGTACAATAATAATCTGAATGCTTAACTTCCTCTATTTTATTACATTTATAACAAGTCCATTTAACGGACTCTTTACATATTTTGCAGAGTGCAGACGGTATCAAAATAGAGGCGCACATTCTACAAGAATTCTTGAACATATCAAGAGAAAGCCGAATTACTCCTATTAGGATTATGAGTATTGATCTCATGGATCATTTTGAACTATATTGAATATATGGTTGTATTGAGTTATTGTTCGTCACTTATATGGTTGTACCACAAGACTTTATTATCTAAAACCCAGGATTGATGTAGTATTATACTAACTATTTAATGTAAAAGTAATTTTGCGTATCATTATAACTTAGGTCACTCATCTTTAGTACCTTAAATCCATTATCATACAAGTATTTCATTTCCCTATCAAACAATTCTTCCGATGTGTCATAATTGGTAGAATCGCTTATAAAATGATAACCTATTATTGGAATCGCTACTATTTTTCCTGCCTTGGTATTGTACAGATTCTGGGCCTCCACGACCCTGACAAATTCGGTAAATAACATGTCAGAAATTTCTGATCCGTGTGGTGCTAGCAGAGGATTCTTGTTATTTAATCTAGAGTGCTCCCTGTCATGGGACCATTCCTTTATCGCAAATTTATTGGTACGAGTAGGCGCACCATCAGCAGTGAACGGATTGCAATCATACTGATATTTGTAACTCTGAGTCTTAAAACCATGATTTACCCAGCCATCACAATTTAGAAACATAAGTCTAGAATGACCGGCTAACCCAAAATCAAAGTATTCTGATACCAATTTAAGTACGGTGGAATTATCAGCGCCTCTATTGTTCGGGAATTGGAAAAAAACTGGTTTCAAATCATAATCCTCTAGACATTCCTTTGAGCCGGCTATCTCGTCCTTGAGCTCATCAGAGGATAAATGCCGCAGGTCTCTGTGTTCCTTCCCATGTGATTCGATGTCGTGCCCTTCTTTATGCAGCTGTTTAATCTGATCCCAATCCATTGCGTTATCTGCCGCATGTATTAACTCGCTTCCATCTGCCAGTTTATGGTAACCGGACCCTTCAACAAAGCTGCATATGATAAAAAACGATGCTTTGAATTCGTATTTGTCTAGAATTGGCTTGGCAACGGTAAATTGATTTTCGTACCCTCTATCAAACATAATAATAACAGCCTTTTCTACATCACTGCCTACGTTTTTGATTTCTTCTGTACTCGTATTTAATCTAGAAATCGGATTATTAGTGCCCAAGGAGTAGAAATTTAATGTGGTGCCAAATTCCTTATAATTGTAAGTTGTTACAGATTCACCGTAATTTTCAGGAATCGACCATAAAAATAGTATTGAAATCAGAGGCATCAAAATAGGCAAAAGTACATGATCTGTTCTATGTTTAACAATGTCTGGCATTTAAAGACAGGGCAGATGTGACTATAACGCTTTATAAATATTCGGTAGCCCGCATATAGATAAATTTTCTAAATTGGAATTTCATCCCCATACTAACGGTAGTTTCTCCAAACATCATGTCTTTATAGTTTTGATTTTTTCCACATTTGTGTATCTTGGATCCAAACATAGGTTTATTTTGCCAATATGTTTTAGTTAACGGGACTATGGATAATTTCAAGGAGTTTTCTCCATGTACTACAGAGAATAGAAATTTGAGTCACAGTTTATTCTTCCTGTTCCTCTACATGATTATAATTGTTGTTGTAGGTATTACCTTCTTTCAATCATTCTCTGTTTATGGACAATCAGTTCCATTTAGCTCTTCACAAACATGTGCAAGGGTTTCAGTTACTCGAATTAATAGTAGTGGGGCTGAAACTCTACACCCACCTTCACTTGCAATTGATAGTAATGTTAACACTAGCTGGGCAAGTCTCGGTGTGGGCTCGTGGATACAACTTGATTTAGGAACAATAAAAAATATCTGCAGTGTAGATATTGCTTGGTATAAAGGAAATGAAAGGCAGAATAATTTTGTTATATCCGCATCTAATGACGGAATCACTTTTTCTAGGTTATTCAGCAATCAAAGCACTGGAACTACACAGAGTTTTGAAAAATATAATGTTTCTGATACTAATGCAAGATACATAAGGGTAACTGTAAATGGTAACACACAAAATAGTTATGCAACTATAAGCGAAATATCTGTAAATACAATTTCAATTTCGTCGAATTATACTATTGGGGCAGCAGGTGACTGGGGTACTGCTCGTAACGATAACTGGAAAAAAACTGTACAGTTGATGATTGATAATAAAGTGGACCTAGCATTAGGACTTGGCGATTATTCGTATGGCTCGGTAGAGGAATTTGAGCCTGTTATCAATGAATTGAGGGAGACAAAAATTCCAATGAAAGGTGCTAGAGGGGATCATGATTCAAATTCTTATGCGGAACTA
>JAATVN010000182.1 GCA_014523595.1 Nitrososphaerales archaeon TH5888
TAGAGTTCGTCCATTGTAAATTTGTTATAACACATATTGCACCTAAATTTCTCATTTCCGGGATTACTCGATAGTACCTCAAGTTGACTTTTAGTCCTACATTTTGGACATTTACCGTAGACAGTTTTTCGGGGTATGAAATTATTAGTATTACAATGAATATAAATATTCTACTATGGCAAACCAGAGACCGAGTGTCATTACTGGAAACTACAATGTCTTATGTCTTTACTAATTAAGAATATACGCAGTATTAAGGAATCAATCAAGTAAATTGAAATACATAGCATATTCCAATCCAAAAGCGATTGGTTCATTAAATCTCAAATCTTAAATATTAAATATCGCATGAAAACCCGAAATCTTGAGAAGTATCGGTAATATTATTTCTACCAGCAATCAAGGCAGAGGTTAGAAGACAGTAATCTTTTCAAAATTGTGAGGGTCAAAGCGATGCCAAAGAGTTCCAAAGATTAACCCAAGAACTCCCCAGAACATGACAATCGTTCCCGCACTTACAACCCTGAAAGTTTCAATCAGATTCATTGATATCGATATTTTGTCTGGATTTGAAGGCATGACAATGTAGGATACAATCACGATAGCTCCATAAGTGGCGCAGGCAATAACCATTTTCTTGCGAACTGTTTGATTAAGTTTCTTTACAAGAACTGCTACGCCGAGTACGCTAAGTCCAGAGATGACAAGAAATGCTACAAACAAACTCTGACGATAATAGATCGTGCTTGGGTCTCCAACAGCAGGCGGATTTGAAGGGTATTTTAATGCAGGGACAATAAAAAGCACGAGGCACATTATCGATGCTAGAAATATTGCCTTTAACTTGGCATTGTTTCCTGGTAACGATTTTCTTGAGTAAGCAAACACTATCCCGAATAACGAAGATAAAGAAATTCCATAAACCAATCCTCCTACGATTTCTCCACCTTTCTGCCAAGTTCTATAATCAGTGATTTCATTCATATTCACGGTTTGGCCTGCTTGAATATCGTTTTGTATTTCTAACTCTATAGCTTTATCAATAAATGGTTCGACTACACCTAGGTTAATTAGCCCGAGAATTGTTCCTGCTATGGCCCCGGAAACGACAGTAACGAGAAGAAATGGCAAAGTTCGCATGATTTATTCATTATCCAATACGTTTTCAGTGGCATGGAAATCCGGAGGCATGTCTCATATCATGCACGAATTCATGTAACCATTTGTTATCAAAGGCCTCTTTCCCTTCAACCAGACTAAAAAGATGACCTTGATCAAAACCTGAGGCAAATAATCCAAATAGCATAATTGCAACCAATACTCCTATTGCTACTTTGGAAACATCTGATCGTTCTACTAATAATTGTCTCGTGTATGACATTCTCATTCAATAATATTATTAATATATATAAATAATTGGTTGGTTTATCCAACTAACCAAGAATGAATTCTATAATTGTATAAATTACACTATTTGTTGTATTATCGTAAATGTAATGCATACTTATGTTAGGACACTCCAAAAGGTAGCAAGTAGAATCGCACCAAGCCGAATTCTCTCATTTGAGATGGTGCATGTATTAAAGACATTGCAGCTAATTCAAGAAAAAGGGCATGTGAGTAGGAATATTCTATGTGAAAAACTAGATCTGGGAGAGGGTACAGTAAAAACACTTGTCAAACACCTGAAAATCTACGATCTTGTTGTAACTGATAAGAGCGGAACAAGAATAAGCACAAAGGGAAGTAAATTGCTTTCAGAACTATTATTATCAATGCCAGCAGAAATGAATATTTCTACATGCTCCATTGCATTAGGCAAATTTAATTATGGAATTTTGCTCAGACAAATGAGCTACGTAATCAAGACAGGAATAGAACAAAGAGATGCAGCGATAAAAATGAACGCACTTGGTGCCACCACACTGGTTTACAAAGACAAGAGATTCATAATGCCAAACTCCAATTTTGATGCGCTTCACACAGAACAAAATCTACATGCCTTATTAGTACAGAGCATGAATCCAGAAGAAGATGATGTACTAATAATTGGCAGTGACAACAAATCCGAAAGGACTGCAGAATTTGCTGCGAAAAGTGCAGCACTCATAACCATCATGAATCATGATAAGCACATTTTCTAAAATTGTCTGACCGACTCTAAGGTTAATTCTTTTGAACCCTTGATAACTCATTTAAGTGTCCACTATTGATAAAAGACCAGATGGAATCGAACAAACATTCACTGTTTGGAGTATTTGCGGTACATAGTCCAGAATCATGTCCGCTAAACAATGAAGAAAGTAAAAAAATTTTTAAAGAAATGAAGAAGAAAATTGAAACAAATATTTCAAGATTTAATGTGAGAAGGGTTGTTGCTTTTTACATGTCAGTTCTTGAACATGAATGGGTTATTATTTTGGAAGCAGAAAATGCACACGATATCGAAGAACTAAGTATTGCGGTAGGAATTTCTTCATACAATACTGTAAAAATTGTGCCGTTGAGATACTTTGATGATGTAATCAAAAAGCTAGAAAGTTAATCTCGAATCAAACATTCATGTCACAAATGAACGGTCACAAAACTCTTTCTATCTAATAGAATAGGTTGGTTTTATTAAATCGGTGATATCAACCCAGCATCTAGCTATCTCATCCATTGTGTATATTATATTTATGCTCTTTAGCGCAGATTGATAATTTCCTTCTAGCTTGATATAATCATTCTTTATGAAGGTAGATATTGCAGCGAACTTATTGAAGAGAGTTACTACATGAGAAGACTTTTCAGTATCCCTAGTGATGAATCCAGATATGGACTTTTCTTGCATTTCCAAAATCAAATAATTTGCCTCAATGATTTTTTCATATTTTATTTCATCAAAAAAACCTGATAATTGGGAAGATAATCTAGAAATAAAATCCCCTGCATTTTCTAAATGATTTGCTGCAATTCTATAATCCAAAATATCGATATTACTAAGATCCAGACTAGAAGCTAATCTGCGATCCATCA
>JAATVN010000183.1 GCA_014523595.1 Nitrososphaerales archaeon TH5888
AAACTCGTTTACTCGTTAGGAAAATATGAAAAACTGGTAAGGATTGTTACTCCTATAAATGATAAATATTATGTTTTACTTACAATTGACGTACAAGAACCTCATATTGATTCCATAATGAGAGAACAGATAATTCCAAAAATTAGAGATAATGTTAGGAATTTTGAATAGCTATACGGACTGCTTGTGAATCTGAATCTGAATAGCCATCAGGATATTGAAAAAATGTTATCTTAATCGTTAGTTTTTGGACTACTATTCAAAAACTAATTTTGAGAAATTATACTGGACATTGCTGATGAAAGAGTGCGAACAATAATCTTACTATTGGCTTCTACTGGAATGCGTATAGGGGCCATTCCTAGTTTAAGACTAAGAAATATTGAAAAAGTTACAACAGAGTCAACAATGATTGCAATTTATAAAATTACAATTTATGAAGGTTTTAAGGAAGAATACATAACTTTTACGACTCCTGAGTGCACTATAGCAGTTGACAATTATCTAAGATTTCGTGAAAGTAAAGGTGAAAAATTAACCAGAGATTCATTTTTAATCAGAGAACAATTTAACGTTAGGGATCAATTTGCTATATCAAAATGCAAGGAAGTAAAGGCAAATACATTAACCAGGAAGTTAATCGATCTTGCAGAACGTGCAGGGACAAGACAGAAAGAAGTCTTGGAGGCAGGGAGTAATAAACACCGTGCAACCATTAGAAAAGATATTCCTATTGCACATGGCTTTAGAAAATTCTTTACTACTCAACTAGTAGAAGCAGATCTAAAAACTGAATTAAGATGGTTGCTAGAAGGTCACAACTTGAAGGGCAATGATTCTAACTACATTAGAACAACAGAAAAACGATTACAAGAAGAATATGAAAAAGCAATTGATAATTTAACAATAAATGAAGAAAATAGACTTAAGAAAAAGGTTGAAACGTTAACTATCGAAAAATCAAGGCTAGATAAAATAGAAGAGAAGATGCGCCGGATAGAAAAAATCTATCGGTAATTTAGATTTAAAATTAAATAAATAAACCAAATGAATAACTTAGAGATTCTAAGTAAATCTACACTGAAATTTGATATTAATAAAAACTAGATAAGATTCTAGAAATAATCTTAAATAGTTTGTTGCCATTAATTTCTTAATAGCAACTGGTGGGCAATTGTTCGTATTTGTTCATCACTCATTCGGATTTACCCATCAGTTGCTAGTTTTCGTTATTAATTAAATTTTCGGTCAAGTATCTGATAATAAAAATTATTTGTTTATGCGTTCTCCTTTTCTATATTGGCCAAAGAATAAAGACAGTAATCTTTAATCGCTATTCCTATCATTGCTATGACTAGTTTGTTTGTAATTATTTCTTTTTGTCGTGTATGTCTGTAGAAAGGTACTAAGAGGGCTATTGATCTGCCTAGTTTGAATGTATTATTCATTTATTCTCCTGTCTCTCCAGTCTCCTCACTCTGTGATCGAGATCTCTAAGATGACATCCAAAGCATTTGAACTCGTCTGCTTCGGCGTTGAGATTGTATAGTTCTTTTACTTCCGAACTGCATACAGGACATTTCATTTCTTATTTGTTATTTAGTCTCCTTTTTGTGCTTTTTGTGCTTCTCCCTGTATCTTATTATGCGCTGCTATTGTCTTTTTGATACAATCTTCAATCTCTTCTTGTGAACATTGGCCGTAAATGTGAGTCGTGTAATTATTCCCTCTGGAGGTTGATTCTATTTTGAAAGAACATCTACTTTCTGAAGAGTTAACGATTTCTTGTTGTTCAATCATTTGTTTATCCTTCCACATTCAGGACACATGTCAAATCCCTGAAGCCACTCACCGCAACCTTTACAATGATTCTTCCAATAGGATCGCTTCATTTCATGTTCCTCAATCTGTCAAGGTCTACCTTAATTCCAACTGATTCCAGTTTTTTCAGCAAGACTTCAACGCTTATGTCATTGCCATTGTGACGATTTGGACCCTGTTTTTGTTTTTGTGAATCACATCTTTCCCTAGTGTGTAAAGTTCCATCACTTTCTAGATACTTGTTTTGCTTTGTATCGAATTGTCCTAACTGGGTATTGCACCCATACTTACAGATTCTTATGACTTGTGTCATATTACTGTATTCTGTAATGCCGTATAAATATATTACGGAATACCGTAATCCTTAGATTGAAATATTACTAAAATAAAATCAATAAGGTATTAATAAGAATGAGTGAACAAATTCAAAGAAAGGTAGTGTTAAGTAAAGAGGAGTTAAAGTTTTTGCAGAATTTAAAGAAAGGCAATATGAAGGAATACACTCCTAATTATACTAGAGTATTAAAACATCGTATTTTAAGAAAACACAAGCAATTAGCACATGAGGCCCTATTAATTGACGAAGTTTTAGATAAATTACAATCTTTATAGAAAATTTTTTATAATATTTTTTGGAATATGATCCGTACGTTCAAACACTGATGGGAGGTATTCCTTTTCAATCGGGATGATTGGGAACCATTTCAGCATCCTCCCATCAGATTGGTTAATTATTTATTTTACTTTAAATGAAAATTATATAAAGTTCAATTAGTATTTTAACAATTGATAATCGTTGAACCTAACAGTACTATTTGTTGCTACCACTATCATTTTTGGATTTATATTGATACCAAATAACGCATATTCTGATTCACATGAGTATTGTTATGATCAAGACCAGGAAGGTTTCATTTGTTTTGATACGCGCAAGATGTGCGAAAAGGAGCAAAAAAATGAGTTGGCGGCAGAAAGTAAATGTTATAAAACGAAGTAATAGGATAGTTAATTATTTATTTTACTTTTGCTCAAATAGTATTCCTTCTTTTAAAAGCCTGTTTGGGAGGTGGATGTTTTTTATCCATCACGTCCCAATCCCAGGCAGGTTTTAACTTTCTTATAGTTTATTGACTAAAAATAAACATAAATCCGTCACAGCGTTTTCCTTCCTGATGGGTCACTTGCGCTCCAAGGCCCATCAGTTTTAACTGTTATATGATTTGTTGGCTATTATTTTAATACGAAAAACTCAAACCGCGTGGGCCAACAATATTCTGTCGCTACCATTCATGGCCTACACAGTTTTCGATAATTTAACGACAATCTAAAATCGTTACTAGATTTCCTTTTCTTAATTCTCTTTTTATGTCAACATCAGGTTCCTGTTCTATACGTCTTTTCAACTGATCTAATTCCCGTCTTTTCCTGGATTTTCTCTTTTTGTTGTTCCTTTTTATCTTCCCATCAGACTCCAAATTGTTCGGTAAGAATCTTTGAAAACTCTGATATCGCTGACTATCCTATTGTAACGCAAGTCCCATAGGACTATCCATTCACTGATGGGCTTATTTATCAACTATGATTCATTGGCCCACCAGTGTTTAACTCTTTTATAATTAATTAGAGATAGCTTCCCAAGGACATAAAATCCCAACAATGCGAAACACGTCCTTGTGTGTCGCCGCAGCATTACTAAATTGAATTGAATCAGTATATTATTATTTTTGATATCAGAATCTGGAGATATTGAAGAGCCATCGTAAAATAAAAAAAGGGAAGGGCAATTATGACTTGTTGTTTAGGAACCGTTCTTCTTTCTGATACAGTCGCTTTTTGCATCATCGTCTACTGACTGGATCATACTGCACTCTTCATGGTTAGTATAGCACAGGAAATCATTCGGACTAATCGGGGTAGAATAACACCACAAGAACGCAAGATCTGATTTTGCCGCTTCGAGGTGTTGCGCGTCATAAAAGTCCACTATTGTTGATCCAACCATTGCAATTGACAATGTTATTACTATCCCGAGAGTTCTGCTCTTATTCATTAACGTTTTTCTAGTAGATAGAATAATTAAGGTTTCGGGGAAAAATCATATATTAAAAAATTCGGAATTTTGATACTACT
>JAATVN010000184.1 GCA_014523595.1 Nitrososphaerales archaeon TH5888
GTGGACCGAGTGGGATTCGAACCCACGACCTCAGCAATGCCAATGCCGTATCCTACCGGACTAGACGATCGGCCCATGATTTCGACTTAGATTTACACATTAATATCTTTAGGTTAATTATGTTTTTATGATTCCAACCAAAATTGTCATGAGAATGTAATTCAGAATTTGTTTATACTAAAATCTAAGATAAAGAATCGATAAAAATTATAATTAGCTGCGGTACTAAAATAAAGAGGTAGAATATTCCTGGAAACCTCTATTGGTGCTGTAATACGTTACAACCCACCGACTCCTGTTAAAGAACCTGAATTTCTAATCCTGAAGAATAGAAGAGGTTCATGGGGTTTTCCACAAGGACATAAAGAACTTGGAGAATCAGAACTAGATACATTGATTAGAGAAGTAAGAGAAGAAACTGGAATAAGATTTCTCGATGTCATGTCATTTATTGGAACAATAAGATATTCTTATATGAAATTGAATGGCATAAGATCCCATAAGGAAGTCAAATTCTATTTTGCCACGACTCCTACCAGAGATATAGTAATTTCTTATGAACATGCTGCTTACAGATGGGTTTCGTTTCTTTCAGCCCTTAATATTTTGGCTCATAGACAGCTAAAATCAATTCTAATAAAAGGTCATCGAACAGGCTTGTATTAAATAATCAATATTGGTAACAGTATAGTAATAGATTTATACCCAAATACGTTAACGAACTTGAGGACTAGAGAAGAGATGTCAGATGGTAAACGTGTAGTGTTAACAGCAGATCGTAGCCTCATGACAAATTATAGAGGTAATTTTCTTTATGGATTTATTGCTTGTGGCCCATATGAGCTCGTACCAGAATTTGTATTTGACAAGTTATTTTGTCCAAGCGTTGAAACCGACAAAAACACAGGCGAAGTAAAAGTTGCTCAATGTGGACTCAGAAGGATCGAAAGCGCATTATTAAAGGAGTACCAAAGAGACGACATTGTAATTGCACATCCAGAGATGCTGGAAAAATCCATAGGGCCGAACACCACTGTGGTTGGAATAAATGTTATGGATCCATTGGGTATGGCACCAGTAACGACAACTATGTCGCCTGAAAAGTTATCATATGTTGCCATGAAATTTAAGAAAATGTGCGCTTCAGTAATTCAACTCAAAAAGAAATATGGCTTTAAGGTTGTTGTTGGGGGTAATGGTTCGTGGGAACTTGCAAAACCTGATAGAATGAAAATTCACGGAATTGATACAGTTGTAATTGGTGAAGCTGATGAGTTGGCATTGGATCTATTTCACGATCTTGAAGCTGGTGATGCACCGGAGTTACTACATACATTCGTAAGAAATATTGAAAACATTCCTCCAATACAAGGTCCTACAGTAAACTCACTGGTAGAGGCTATGAGGGGATGTGGGAGAGGTTGTGATTTTTGCGATGTAAATAAGCGTTCAAAGAAAGATATTCCACTAGAAAGACTGCAAGCTGAAGCTAGTATAAACTTGAGATATGGTTTTGATTCTATTTGGCTTCAATCTGATGAGATGTTACTATATGGCTGTGATAACAAGGATTTCATTCCAAATGCAGATGCTATTAGTGAACTTTGGAAGGGTCTGAAGTCAACCGGTGCTAATTTCATTGGCACTACTCATATGACTCTATCTGCTGTGGCATCTTCTCCAGATCTAATTAGAGATTTATCCAAAATAAATGACATGGATTCAAGTGGAAGATGGCTAGCTACAAATCTAGGTGTAGAAACTGTTGCGCCACGAATGGTCAAAAAACATCTTGGAGTAAAGACAAAACCATACCAACCTGACGAATGGGGCGCGGTAGTAAGAGAAGGTTGCAGGATTTTGAATGAAAATCATTGGTTCCCTGCCTTGACTTTAATCATTGGTTGGCCTGACGAAACACCAGACGAAACACAATATACAATTGACTTGATAGATGACTTTAGACGAATGAAAATGAGTGGTCTTGTAGCCCCACTATTGTATCAAGATTTTTCAGAAAGGAATTCGATGCATTTTGGTAATTTGAACGAATCTCAATTTGCTTTGTTTTGGAAATGCTGGCAGTTTAACCTGAGGGTTATAAATGACATAATTCCGATAATTATTCGCAACAAGACATATGGGCCCGCAATGAAAGTCTTTATGGCCGTATTGATAAAGGCAGGGACCTGGGCGATAATGAGATACCTGAAGGGTTTGTCAAAACAATTGTTCAATGGCCGTGTACCTGAAGATATCGTAGAGAAATACTCTAGAAGTAGATCGGTAACTGAATCCCTCTCTCCAAAATTATAAGATTAAAGAATATTTTTATCTTTAGTTCTTACCAATACTTTCGATTTCTTTAATTGCAGTATCCGCAATCGTTGCAATCTTTGGTGTCAGTATTATAAAATAGTTCTTGTCAGCTCTTTCTACGGCTGGGACCGTTTTGTATTTCTTTGTTGAAATATCAAATTCAATTAGTCCTGGTTCCATATTCCCCTTGGCATAAATCATCATCAGTATGTCTCCAGACACAGGGGTCAGTGGTAGAATGGAGAATACGTATCCTTTGTATGAACTAGCAGGCAGAACTTGCTTCATATATGGCGCAACGGATACAAGATATAAAAAAAATTCTTCAATAGTAGAAAATTCTTCATACTCAAACTTCATATCTACTTATGGTGACATTTATCCTTGATATAAGGTTAAGGTTTCTTGGACTGTACGACACAGCATTTTCCAGAACCTATCCATAAGACTCAAACTTCACATCATAACTTCCATCTTTTCTCTTATTTCTTTCTGTTACGAAACCTTTTGGAATTAGATAGTCCAAAGCACCATCAATTGTTCCTTGCCATCCACACACATAGAAAATAGTATTTTCAGGGGTAATTGATTCTCCTACAAGCTCTTCCAGAGGAGATTTATCAGTTCCTAGTTTTGGTCTTAAAAATGATTCTACCCTTCCTTTCTGACCATTCCAACTTCTGTTGAACCATTCCTGAGGTCTACTAATACTGGCACGATATCTAAAATTCCACTTATCTTTTCCACTATCCAAACTTTCATTCTCGAGTTCTGCTAGAATCTCTCTGTAACTGAGCTCATCAACATAACTTGCACCATGTAAGATTACAACCTCCCGCTTGCTGCCTATTGATTTTAAATGAAGAGCATAGGAAATAAATGGTGCCAGTCCAGTTCCCCCGCCAATAAGAACCATCCTTCTGTTGTCAGGAGTACCATCATGTTTCTTCTCGTCTATTGTAAAAGCTCCTGTTGGCTTTACCCAAAGTATTTCATCGAGTTCTCTTCTGTTGAATAATTCAGTAGTCAATCGTCCTGGTACAGGCTTTTTTACCCATCTCACAAGCAACTCAAAGACATTTTTTTGGTCTGGAGGGGAGGCTATTGAATATGCCCTTCTTACTATTTTTCCCTCAGAAGGCACATGCAATCCTATTGTCAAGAATTGACCCGCCTTGAAATCAGGGACTTTACTTTCCGATGGTTTTATTCTGAATATCATCAAATCTTCCTTCAATACTCGTATATACGATATGATGCCCTTATTGTCTACCACCATACAATTTTGAACTTGAGCCGGCAAATAAATACATTATTAATTTAAAGATTGAAAGGAGCGATTCTCACGAAGTACATTATTAATTTAAAGATTGAAAGGAGCGACTCTCAGGAAAATCTTGCTATTTTGATGAAAGACCAATGAGCTTAATATATTTCTGGGTGTCAATATGAGGCAGTATGTTCAAGTTTGACAATTATCGTGAAAATGATTCTAAAAGTGTAGAGGATATTGAGAAACTGATTAATGAAAATAGTTCTGAGCATCAACAATTGCTTGAATCATTCAAGGAATCAATGAATATATTCGCGACAGAACGCTCCTTAGACACCTGTTTGCAGTCTCTAAATATTTCAATCCAGTTAGCCAGCATAAGATCCACATTAATGGAATTATACAAGAGTTATTGCCATATTTTGGAAAATGAAGTAATCAGATTAAGAAAGATTGCCCAAGATAAAACGCAGTAATTTGGTTTCAATACTATACAAAAGTAATTCGATTTCTAATAGTACCCAAATTTTCTATTGTTATTTCTACGACATCGCCGTCCTTTAGGTACCTTGGTTCCTTCATCGACATTGCGACTCCTGCTGGAGTTCCAGTAGATATAATATCCCCCGATTCTAACGTCATTACTTTACTTAGACTTGAGATTATTTTCTCAATCGATATTACCATTTTACTACTTGACGAATTTTGCCTAGTTTCGCCATTGACCTTTGTAAGAATTTGCAGATTCTGAGGATCACGGATTTCGTCTTTGGTTGTTATCCAAGGCCCGCAGGGTGCGAATGTATCAATACTTTTTCCTCTTGTAAATTGTTTATCTTTGAATTGGATGTCTCTGGCTGAAACATCATGCAGGATAGTATATCCAAATATGCAATCAGCGGCGTTTTCAGGTTCAATATTTTTAGTATTTTTTCCGATAATAATTGCCAATTCAGCCTCATAGTCAAGGCGTTGTACAAAATACGGACACTTTACGTCATTAAATGGATGGTTCAAGGTCGTTCGAGGTTTGATAAAAATAACAGGTTCATCAGAAGGTGTAAGTCCTGCGTCTCTTGCATGATCATAATAATTAAAAGCTAAACAGATTATTTTTGATGGATCTGGAATGGGAGTTAATAGATCATCATGGTTAATCTCGTTACTAAATTTAATATCGGAAATA